>CBFCZM010000058.1:0-10517 GCA_965602565.1 uncultured Anaerolineae bacterium | reverse complement strand
TTCCGGACTTCATAGATGACTGGATTGCATTGTGATTCACTATGCCAGGGGAGAAGCGACTAGCACCGGAAACGTCACTCGACCATTCTGACCGGTGTGATATGTCAGGTAGGGGAAAGCAATGAACGGACCGAATGAACTCACCAGTGTTCGCAACCCCCGGGTTAAGAAGTGGGCAGCCCTTCGGCTGAGCAAACACCGTCAGAAGACCGGATTGTTCCTGGTCGAAGGCGCGCGGCCTGTGGCTGAGGCGCTGCTAACCCACCAGCCAATGGAAGCCGTCATCTACTGCGAGTCGTTCCTGCGCACTGAGCGTGCGCGGCACATCGTCCGGTCGGCGCCCTCGGACATCCTGTGGCGGGTCAGCGAGGGAATCGCCGAGCGGTTATCGGATCGGAACAAGCCTGGCGAAGTGTTCGGTGTGTGCCAGCACATAGACGTGCCGCTGGATGCGCTGCCCAAAGGGGTTTGCCCCTTCTTTGTGGTGCTGGACGAACCGCGCGGTCCGGGAAACCTTGGAACAACCCTGAGGACGGCAGAGGGGGCCGGTGCCGACGGGCTCATTGTCATCGAGCCGGCCGTAGATCTGTATCATCCGACCGTCGTGCGCACGACAGTCGGCTCCATGTTCGGGTTTCCCATCGCGCGGGCGTCGAGCCGACAGGCGTTCCTGGATTGGTATGATCGGACATGGGGAGCGCGGCCAGAGACACACTGTATCGCCGCTATGCCACAGGCCGAGAAGGACTATGCTACCCTCGATGACCTGGATCGCCCCGTGTTTGTGCTCTTCGGGAATGAGGATCGCGGGATTGCGCCTGAATTGCTGGAAAGGGCTCGCTCCCAGATCAGCATCAAGATGCTGGGCAGAGCCGACTCGCTCAACACGGCGAGCGCCGCCGCCGTGATCATATGCCACATCGTGCGAAAGCGTGGCCGCAGTCGGTATGCCCTGCCTCAGCACCTGCGCGTACCAGAGGGATTTGAGCAGCCGAAGAAGAGCCCCAAGAGGGGATAGCTGCCCTGGCCGTTCCAGGACTCAATTGGCGTGAACGACAAGAAGGACGGACTCAGGAGTGGACGGTTGTCAGGACGCCTCGCGGAACTCACACCACTCTCCTGTTGCTCATGGGTGGCTACACGACAACCCGCTCGATGTGCACGCACATCGAGCGGGTCCTCCTGAGGCCTGCTTTCAGTTGGTCGGCGGGAGCCCTTGCGGCTCACACGATCTCCACGCTGACCTTTTTCTCCATCTTCGCTCCCAGGATCCGGGCTAACGAGCGGATTGCATTGATGGTTTGACCTTTCCTTCCGATCATTCTACCCATATCCTCGGATGCAACGTTCATCTCGATCATGATGACGGTCTCGCCGACGGATTCGGTGACTCGAACGGCGGCAGGTTCGTCAGTGAGGCTCTTGGCGATGTACTCCACCATCTCCTTGATCGCGGTCATGGTCCTCTCCTTGCTGGCGCTGAATAGGGGTTCGCGTCATCCACCTGTTACCAGTATACCCACTATTCTGTAGTGTGACAAGGATTTGCGATCTATCGTGACCTGCGCACATTTCTATTGCGCTATTGTGAACAGCCGCCCATCGCTGCGGCCGAACACCTCCGGGAAGTAGAACTCACTGGCTGTGGTGGGAATGACGTGGTAGTCGCCGGGCAGCGTCGTGCGGAACGTGTAGCTGTACTCGTAGGTGCCGGCAGCCAGGGCGTCGGCAAACAGGACCACTTTTTCGTCGCGCATTTCGCTACGGCTGTACCAGTGCCACCACCACCAATAGGGAGAGCTCTCGCGCTGCAGGCTTGGTCCCATCGCCAGCAAGCTGGTGGTTGACAGCCCGGTGTCGACTGCCTCAGCGCCGGCCGGCAGGGGATCCTCGACGACCACGTAGTAGCGATCGTGCGGCGAGATGATCGTCAGATCGACGCGTATGACGTCGCCGAGATTCGCCTCAGTCACCTCAGGGCATTCCCTGCGATCCTGTGCCTCACAGTCTGCCAGCGTGTACTTGCGTTGGACGATGAAGCCCCGGTCCTCCGGCTCGATACTCTCCACGGGTAGATAGACCTGCAGGTGGGCGGTGTAGTAAAGTCGCCCGCTGCCGTCGGTGCGCGCAATGGTCAGCGCGTTGGTCGTATCGGGATCGAGGTCCGAGATCGGGATGACCGCTGTGACACCCTGGTCCACGGTTTCTCGCGTCGCTGTACCCACAGCCGTCTCACTGTCGTTCAGGTAGAGGCCGAAGTCGTAATCGGCATCAAGTTCACCGGTTTCCACCATCCAGTCTGTCAGGGCGATCAGGGCCCAAGCCGTCTCCTGCGTGGTCTCCCAGATGCCGACTTCGCGCGCAACCATCAGCCAGCGCACGGCGTTGGGGATCAGCGCATTGTCCGGGTCCAACTTGGCGAATGTGTCGAGGACAATCGCGGTGGAGCGTGTATCGGTGTTCATCGCCCACCAGTCGTGGTGCGATTCCTCCCAGTGCGTGCCCGTGGCGCTTAAGATCGCGGCATTGTTGAGGTCCGAGAGGAGCGTGTTGAGCCGCGCGTCTGCCGGGTTGCCCAGCCAGATGGCCTGGGCCAGGTAGGCACGGGCATAGGTGCTGAGCTTCTCGCGGTTGTCATACAGCGCACCCAGGTCCGCGCGGTCGACGGCGTTGCCCTCCGCCAGCACATAGAGTAGCCACGCTTGGCGGTTGGCATCCCGGTAGTGATCCAGGTCGCGGATGCCCTTGACCTGGGATTGCAGATAGCTCAACCCGTTGTTCAGGACATAGGGTTCGACGTCGAAGTTCGCCTCCTGCGCCCGGAGCAGGGCGAAGACGACGTACGCGCTCACGTAGACGTTGCTCTGTCTCTCTCCCGGACGGTACCACCATCCCCAGCCTCCATCGGGATTCTGCTGGTTGGCGAGCTTGGCCAGCCCCTCCTTGACCAGGCCGGGGAGCTTCGCCGCGAGCTCGGGATTGTCGATGCCCAGGCTCTGCAGCGCGCTGTAGGTGAGGACGTTGGGCAGGAACCGGCTTACTGTCTGCTCTGTGCACTCATACTCGTAGTGCTCCAGGTAGTCCAGCCCCTCCTGCATCGCTGCGGCCAAGCTGGGGTCCAGATGTACGGTCAGCTGTCCGCGGCGATCGTCAAACTCGGGAGGCAGGGCGATGGCCTCGGTCCGCGCTCCGCCCTCCGTCAATTGCCCCGCGGTACCCACAGTATCCGGTGCGGTGTACCGCAGCACCAGCAGTGAACCGTCCGGCCCGGTTGTGAGCCGTGGTTTGCTGGCGTCGGTGAAGTCCCCCGCGGTGGCGGTGAAGACGACCTCGACCTGTGCGACGTCGTTGACGGTGGTCCACCACATCACCTTGGCCTCACTGTGTGGGCCGATGGTGACGGTCTGCTGTGCGGGCGTGCTGGCGCCGATCTGCAGACCTGCGCCGCTCAGCCCGACCTCGACGTCGAGTGATGCGCCGGTGTTGTTGGTGACGTTGGCGGCGAGCTGGGCACGATCGTCGACGACGAGGAATCTGGGAGTGACCGGGCGTATCAGCAGGGGCTTTGTCGCGACGACATCCGTCGTGCCCTCGCCGACGACGGTATCGGCGGTCAGCCCGACCGCCCGTGCGACCCAGGTTGTGAGGTTGTCGGGTAGTGTGACGGTGACCAAGGCTTGTCCGTTCTGATCCGTCACGATCACCGGCGTCCACGCGGCGGTATCGACGAAGGTCTCGCGTACCTCGATGTCCGCGGGCGGCGCAGCGATGCTCTGTTTTTCTGCCTCTGCCCCTCCTCTCCCCAGCGTGGCTGTGGGCATGGCGGCGGGTGCCTCCATCGGTATGGCCTCCTCCGCCATCTCCATATCATCGGCGGAGGCCATGACGTCCTGGGTCTCCACGATCTCGATATCGAGTTCTTCCTGGTAGCGGTTCACCGACACACTCAGGGCGCTGGCGGTGTTGACCTGGAGCTGGCGACGGGCGTACAGCGCGCTGAGGATATCCTGGGTACGCGGCTTGAGACTCAGTACGGCTTTGTCGACAACATCCAGCGATAGCTCTGCCCCCGCAACCGGTTGGCCGTCGGGGTCCAGTGTTGTGACCGTGTAGGCGACGTCCCCACCAGGCTGCGCCTGTTCGAGGTCCGCCTCCACCTGGACTGACAGTGTCTTGGGCGCCGGGCTGACGTCCAGTGGCAGGAGGCCCATCTTGAATTCTGCCGGTCCTGATCCGTGCGGCGTGATCAGGACCACCGACACGTAGATGTTCGGAATGTCGCCTGCCTCAATGGGCAGCCTGTAGATGGTGCTGTTGGTCTCAAGGCGAAGTACATCATACCGGCGGATGCCCTCGCGCTCCACGGTCACCAGGGCTAGCTGAGGTGACTCCAGCGGCGAGGGGATCAGGATCTCGGCGGTCTCGCCGACCTGATAGGTGCTCTTGTCACTGACCAGGGTGATCCGATCGTGGTTCTCTCGACGCCACGCCACTGTGTCGCTACCTGATACCCAGATGAAGATCGAGGTGCGGATATGCTCTGTCTCCGCGGTCGGATTGGCAGGCTCCGCCACGACGTGGTAGGATCCGCCCTCCGCCGGGACGAAGGTGGCAACGGCTTCTCCCAGGTTGTCCGTTGTGATGGTGGTTTCATCGATCCAGGTCTCTTCTGTCTCCCAGGACCATCGTCCACCGCCGGCGTCGTTTTCGATGAAGGTGTTGATCCATTCCCGGCGGTAGAGGCTCACTTTGATGTCATTGTCGCCGAGGCGCTCGCCCGGCCAGTCCACGGTCACCAGATCGATGTCGGCGTCCTCGCCGGCCTGGCTGACGTAGGTGCGAGGCTGCAACCCGATATAGAAGGGCCCGGGGTGCACCGTGGTGCTCGTCCGCCCGCTGATCGGCTGGTTGTCGGGGCCCACGGCTGTGGCCTCAAGAATCACCCGCTGGGGGCCTGTGGGGAGGACCTCGGCAAGCTCCTTCCCGGAGATCGTGATAGCCAGCCTTCCCTCGTTGTCAGTATTGCCAGTGCCACTGAGCAGCGACTCGGTGGCCGGTGGCTCATACCACCAGCACCCGAAGCAGCGATAGGGATCCTCCGTATCGCTGAATGTGTATCGCCCGCCCCAGGGCGGCTCGAAGATGGCGGACTCGGCCAGGATGTTCCAGGTCACGGCGGTATCCTTCAGGGGACCCCCGAAGAAGTAGGCGACCTCGATCGTCGTGTCGAGTGCGTCCCCGCGCTGGATCTCGGCCGCAGTCGATGTCACGTCTATCTCGAACTCCGGCGCGCGGTAGGCCGCTACGGTGAAGAACGCGTGGCTGTAGTGATCGGCAAACGTTGCGCTGATCACGTACTCGCCGAGGGAGGTGCTGGTGCCGAGTCCGAGTGAACCGTGGAATGTGCCGTTATCGCTGACCGGCAGGGACTTGTTGTAAAGGACCTCACCGGTGGTGCCGCGGATTTCGATGGTCACCGACGAGATGCCGGGCAAGCTGTACAGGGCGTCGTCCTCCGCTCGGATCACGCCTTTGAAGGACATGGTCTGGCCGGGACGGTAGATCGCACGATCGGTATAGATATAGGCCGTGGCGTCCTCGGACGACATGCCCCCACCGACGCCGAAGTCCCACGGGCTGATGCCGCGCCCCCAGTCTGAGGCGACGGCGGCAAAGGGGGTCTCGCTCAGGACCATCAGGTTGTAGTAGTCGTGGGGGAGCTCCAGACGCGCGATGCCCTCGCGATCCGTGGTGATGCTGCCCCGCTGTCCCCTATGCATCTCGGTGACTGTGAGGTCCAGGTTGGGCACCGGATCGCCGGTGGCCAAGTCAACGGCCCACACCAACGTCTCCTCCGGTCCGGTCTTGAGTGTGAGGTTCAGCTCGGAGACGACGAGGATGTGACGCTGCGTTCTGCGCCACGAGTCACGATCCAGGCTCGGGGCTTCGACGTCGAGCAGGTAGACACCTGGGGAGAGGGTGCCCCCCGGTTCTTCGGCGAGGTCGATCACCGACTGCTGCTGTTCGTTCAGCGGCGACGACAAGGTCTCGCGCCACTCGCGGATCAGCGAGTCCCGCGGCGGGGTCCTGTCCCGATTCTGCCACTGCCACGGTTCCTCCTGGATGGCGCTGATGGGCAGTCCGTAGAGCCGCAGATCGAGCCGGTCGAGGTTCAGATGGGCGATGACCAGGCGTGCCGGCAGCGCGGTGTCGTAGGTGCCAATGTAATCCGGCGTGCGAAGCTGGTAGGCAGGGGGTAGCTGAGCCGTGGTGAATCTCACGGTTCGCCCGCGCGGGATCGTGTTACCGTAGGGATCGGCGATGCCATCTGCGATCTTGACCACATAGTCGGTGGACGGCTGCGCGCCGAAATGGAGCACGAAGGTATTGTTGTACTCCGAGAAGTAGGTGTGAACCTGCGTGGCGGAGAGCGGCGGCGTCATCGTCAGGTTGGGCATCACCGTCGCAGGATCGATGGGCGTGTTGAAGACGATCCGGAACTCCGTGTGGGGATGAGCATTGCGATCCCTATCTTTGGGATACGTCTCAATGATCTTAGGCAAGGGGACGGTGGTGAATTGCCATGTGTAGGGTTGGGCCATGCCTCTCCCGCCCGCGATTGACGTAACGCCGGCATCGACTGTCACTGTGTGGCGGGTGTCGAACCCCAGGGACCGTGTCGGCGTGAAGATCAAGGTGCTGCCCTGCACGTCGACTGTGCCGCGCAAGTTGCCCGCTAGGACGCCGGTTCCCCGCAAGCTGAATGCTTCGGTGGCTGACGCGGCGTCGATGGGCTGATTGAAGTTCACGGTGATGGACGTGTTAATATCGACCAGGGCCGCATCTTCCCCGGGGGCCACCCATAGTACCTTGGGCGGCACGGTGGTGAACTGCCACGTATAGGCGTCTGCTAGCGGTGTGCCGGACAGGTCCCGCAGCTCACCGGAGACGGTAACCTTGTAGGTGATACCACCTGCCAGCGGCACCTCAGGCTGGAAGACGTAGATGGATGTGTTAAGCCATTCACCGCTGCCCGCCAGTGCGGGCTCGAAGGTGAGCGGGTCAGGCAGCATTTCCATCTGCTGGAGGGTTGTCAAGGGGACGACCGGCCGGTTGAACATCACCGTGATCGCGGCATCCGTCTCGACGTCGATGGTGCCGGTTGCCGGGATGACCTGGGTGACCTGTAGGGCGCCGACCGTCGAGAAGCGGAAGGGGTAGGGTTGGCGCAAGGTCTCGCCGGTACTGGCCTTGGCGTCCTGGGTCAAGATCACGTCGAATGTCTCGTCCCGCGGCAGCTCTGCGCTGGGGGAGAAGGTGACCGTCCGGTCATTCACCCAGGAGAGAGTGCCGTCAACTGCCTGTGTGGTGCCGGCCCGCTCAACCTGCAGGGCTTTGGCAACTGTCTGTTGGTCCATCGGCTTATCGAAGACGAGTTCGATTGTGCCGTCGGGCACCAGCATCTGGCCTTGCTTGGGACTGCGCTGGATCAAGATGGGTGCCAGCATGTCTGAGGGGACGGGCGTATAGGGGATGACGGGGCGTGGCGGCACGGGTGTCGCCGTTGCTGTTGGCGTTGGCGATGCCGTGGGCTCAGGTTCCGGTGTCTTGGTTGTGGGGATGAAGGTCGCGCAGGCCAGCGAGACAACGACCAGAGACAATATCGTGACTAGAGCGAGCGATCGCATAGCAGACTGATTTTGTGTGTTCATGACGCCTCCTAACCATGGGACGTGCCGGCATCGCCTAATGTTCCGTGCATACGATGAAATGGTTATCCCATATCGCGATCAAACCCCCAGCACTCGTAGACATCCTGGAACGCTGTCAGAATCTGTTCCTTGGTGAAGCCGACGCCCTCGAGCGAGTACTGATGGTCCGTCTTGTGGTGGCGTGCTCTCTCGGTCTCCTCTTCCAGGATCTTGGCAAACTCCGTGCTGATCTCCAGCCCGAGCTGCGCGTAGATCTCCGACACGATCCTTTGGGGATCTGCCACCAATTCGTGGAAGTTGACCAGGGCCCGGCTATCTTCGGGCGCCTCTTCCAGGCGTTCGACGGGATACCGGTACCAGTGCTGGGTGGCTCTGAGGATGTATTCGGTATGTGGATATCGCTGATCGGGTTGTGCCAACATACGCCACCAATGGGCCGAGAGGCTGGCGTAGGAAGGTACCATCTTCAGCGGGTTGCGGGCTAGGTAGATGATCTTGGCGTCGGGAAAGGTGCGGTAGAGGGCGTCGACTTTGGGGCTGAAGAAAGGATTCTTGGACAGGATGTGGCGGGATTCGCCGTGAGCCAGAAGATGCCGCTGCAGACAGTGCCGGTAGAAGCGCATCACCTTGCGCTTCTCGCCGCGAGAGAGCTGCGTGTCAAAGAAGACGAAGGGGTAGGTAGCTTTGGGGAAGCCAAAGAACAGCCCAGCGATGATCGTGGCCCCCTGATGGATCAGGAAGTACTCGTCCTCTTCCGGCACGACCAAGCTCATTCTGTGCATCACGCTAGAGGTGTTGACAAAGTGGCGGTCAAACCAGTGCAGACCGCGATGGAGTAGGCCCCCCAGCCGACGATCGAGGGCGGCTACGGCCCAGGCCACCTTACGTTGGGTGACCGAGGGCGCGAGGAGGATCTCCCACAGGTGGATGCTCGTGAAGTTCTTCTCATCCTTGGCCAACAGGCGGTGCAGAAACGTCGTGCCGCTGCGCGGGTTGCCCACGATGAAGAGCGGCTTCTTGACCACCTGCTGCCGGTAGGCCGGGTAGAAGATCTCGTCCAGCCCGAAGCTTAGCCAGGTGATGATTTCGACCGCAAAGTAGAGCGTGTAGAACACGAGCAGGACGACAATGCGCTTCGGCGTCAGCCTTGCCAGGGTGTTCTTGGCCTTGAAGAAGGCCAAGTAGGTGATGCTCAGGACACGTCGGAAGCTATAGGTCACTTGTTTTCCTTGTCGAGTCGTCGTTGCCAAGCGCCACTGTGGTAGCGGGTATGTCCACCAGAGGATGACCGATCTTCGCCAGCCGGATCTTGCATGGGATTATAGCATGCTTCCAGCCTAGGATTCCGGGGGATCCTTGAGGTCCTGGCCAATGGATCTATACTGCTGTGGGCCAGATCAGTGTGGGACTCGAGGAGGCGCCACGGTGACACAGCGAGACGCGTTCTTCGATATGCACTCTGATCTGCATCCGGGTGCGAAAGAAACTGAGCTTGGAGCTGATGTGGCCGAGGAGATGATTGCATTTCTCATTCAGCGGGTCAGCGGTACCCAACCTTTGATACGAGAAAGCACGGACAGCTGGCTGCGACGCTGAGTGATCTCGGGAAGGGTCGTATCGGCGCGGTCGACCGACCCTCGGCACTGCACACCTCAGGTTCGGGACTTCCTGCGGAATGTGGGGGTGGATCTGTTCCCCGAACCTATGGTTGAGCTATCGGGGCCGCCTCGCATCGATATGTCCGTTCGCCGCAAGGGGGAGCGGCTGTTGGTCCATCTGGGGAACACGGCGTGGAACCAGGCAACGTCGGCCTGAGCGATCCCGGACTATGTGCCACCAGTGGGCCCGCTGACACTTCGCATCAGGATGGATGCCCCACCTACTGCTGTGTCACAAGTGGCCGGCGGCGAGGTCGAACACACGTGGCAAGGCGGCAGGCTTGCAGTAGAGCTGCCTGCGCTGGAGATTCATGCCGTGGTGGCTATCGATTGACGTTGTTTGAGGCAATTCACAGAAGTACCGTAATGCCACTTGAGGAGGCTGCCTATGCTGGTTGGAATCTCGCCCCTGCTTAGTCCGGAGCTACTGAGTGTGCTGTATCGCATGGGGCACGGTGATGAGATCGTGTTGGCAGATGCTCATTTCCCCGGCGAGACCTTCAATGATCGTGTGATCCGCGCCGATGGTCTGGGGGTGGCCGACCTGCTTGACGCCATCTTGCCGCTCTTGGTGCTGGATAGTTATGTGGACAGCCCGGTGATTATGATGGACGCTGTGCCGGGTGATGAACTTGACCCTGAGGTGGAGCTGAGCTACCGGGCGGCGATCGATCGGTGCTGGCCCGATACGCCGGCTATTGCCCGCGTCGAGCGTTTCGCTTTCTACGAGCGTGCCGAGAGCGCGTTTGCGGTTGTCATGACCGGCGAGACCGCAAAGTACGGCAACATCATACTCAGGAAGGGTGTTACTCCTGTCAGATAGCCAAGATCGCACGCGAGGTTGCATGGGCAGGGGATCTCAGGCCCCAAGGGCATGCGGCATTGGAGCTTCAGATCCCTCGCGGCTGCGATATACTAGGCAGTTGTGACCTTGACCTGATGCTCATGACATGCCGCCATAGACCTATATGCCCTTGCCACCACAAGATCGTTCGTCGGGCTCAGGATGACAGATCTGTGTGTCAACGTGGCCTGAACAGGGTGACCCTCGCGCGATGGCGGTGATCAGGATGACAGGGGAGTCTGGGGCCCAGGGCAATGACGATGGCGCCGCCCTGATAGCTTGATCCCCAAGTGCATTGTGCTA
>CBFCZM010000057.1:0-10696 GCA_965602565.1 uncultured Anaerolineae bacterium | reverse complement strand
CAGCCTTCTGGTTGACCGGAGCATACCTCCTGGTCGCGGGTGTGCTGATCCTGACGATGGTCCACGAGGAGTTCACACCCTCGGAGGAGACACTCCAGGGCACCATCTGGCAGCGAATGCGTCAGGACATCCCGGTGATCTTCGCGGGCTCACTGCTGGGGCTTGTCCTGATGCTGCGCTTCGCGTTGCGCGTTGGGCTGCGCTTGACCTCACCGACGATCCCGCTGATCGTCCAGGAGCTGATGCCGGGAAGCACGCTGCTGGGCTCTGCCTCAGGGTTGCTCACAACGGCCTCAGGTATCAGCAGCGCCATATCCGCCCCCTTTGTGGGCCGATGGGCCGACCGCGGCGACAGTCGTAGACTGCTCATGGGCTGCGCCTTCATCGCAGCAGCTGCGATGCTCCTCCAGGGAGTTGCCACTGATTATTGGGTGATGGTAGCAGGGCAGTTCCTGCTGGGCCTGGGTATCGGCGGGACGCTCTCGATCATCAGCGCCTACATCGGCCGGATGGCACCCGAAGGGCGGGTAGGAACAGCCTTTGGACTGGACACGATGGCTGTCGCGCTTTCCGGGGCCATTGGCCCGACGTTGGGTGGGTGGCTGAGCGACACGGTGAACCGCCGCTCGCCCCTCTACGTTGGCAGCATCACAATGGCCCTGGCCGGCATCGCGGTACTGAAGTTACCGAAGAACCCGACCGAGAAGCAGCAAATCGGCGAGACCGCAGCCTAGAAGAGGCACCGCGGAACCACACGAATGCTGGACACCAAAGGCCGAACAGATACAAGGACTAGGGAGCGAGACATGACCACAATCAGCGACTTGATCACCTATGTAGAACGTCTCACGGGTCACCCCCTCAACAGCGACGAATGGCTCTTCAACGGAGACCGCGATCGACAGATAGACGGGGTGACGGTGTGCTGGATGGCATCACCGGACGCTATCCGTGCAGCAGGTGAGGCCGGCCACGGACTCCTCATCGGACACGAGAGCCTGTTCTTCCCCTACAACGCACCAAAGGCGCTCGATCTGCCGAAGGGATGGGAAACGTGGCGGACAAACCGGCAGCGCCGCGAATTCCTGGAGGCATATGGCACGACGTTTCTGCGGATGCACGGCTCGGTTGATGAAGCCTGCATCTTCGACGACTTCGCCGACTTGCTGGAACTGGGAGAGCCTGTTGTGGCCGAAGGGTTCGTCAAGGTCTATGAGATTCTGCCAACCCCACTTGCTGACCTCGTGGCCCACGTGAAAACCTGCCTGGCCATGCCAGCAGTGCGCGTCAGCACGGCCGAGGGGATGGACCAGATCGTGCACCGTATCGGGTTGCCCTGGGGCGGCCTCGGACTCTTCGTCAATGTGAGCTACCAGCAGAGCCTCATCGAACAGGGGTGCGACGTCTTCATTGCAGGTGAAACGGACAACTATGGGTTCCGGTTCTCACAGGAAGTGGGCATCTCGATGATCGAGACAAGCCACGAACTCAGCGAAAACCCGGGACTCCGGCGATTCACCGGGATGCTGCGGACCACCTTCCCTGACGTGTCCTTCAGCTTCTATGAGAATCCATGTGTGTGGCGTATAGGGTAACGCGAGGGCGGCGGGCCAGGTGTGACGCAACGGGGGGCCGTCCGAGTCTAGCGGCGCCCAAACGTCTCCCAGCCTGTCTGTTCAGGCAGCCGCACGCACCAAAGCCGCCCCCTTCTGTAGCGCCTCATAGTTCGGCTCAAGCCACTTGCGCTGTCGCTGCGAGAGGTGCTCGTCGAGCTGAGCCATAACGGTCTCCAGTGAGACGAGACCCGTAAGCTCAGCAAAGGCCCCGAGCAGGATCATATTCGCCATACGAACATTGCCCATCTCGGCGGCCATATAGCTGGCCGGCACGTAGACCACGCGGATGTCATCACGCCGGCTATTGGCCTCGACAAGCGAGGAATTGACTAACAGCAGTCCCCCCGGCTTCACCAGGGACTCGTACTTCTCCATCGAGGGGCTGTTGAAGACGACGGCAATGGAGGGGTGTCGTACGACAGGGGCCCCGATTTCTTCCTCAGAGACGATCACAGTGCAGCTCGCAGTCCCTCCGCGCATCTCGGGGCCGTAGGATGGAATCCACGTCACGTGAAGTCCCTCACCCATCCCGGCATAGGAGAGCAGCTGGCCAGCGAAGAGCACGCCCTGGCCGCCAAAGCCGGAGAAGACAGTTTCTTCATGTCGCATATGTATCTCCTGTTGTGGATCGCCTTTGCGTGAGGCGATGATCACACTTTGAGAGCTCTGACCTCGTCGGTCATCTTGAAGGTCTCAACTGCGTAGTACGCACTCAGGTGCTCCTTAGCCCACTGCATAGCTTCCCAGGGGTCGACGTTCCAGTTGGTGGGACAGGTCGCCAATACCTCGACGCAAGCGAATCCCAAGCCGTGCGTCTGAGCGAGGAAGGCGCGCTTGATCGCCTTCTTGGTCTTGCGAATGCCGGCGATGTCCGTTGCTGACTCACGCGTGATGTAGACGGCCCCCACCGTTTGTGCCAGGATCTCAGAAAGGTTGACCGGATAGCCGGAGACCGCGCAGTCCCGTCCATCAGGGGTGGAGGTGGTGACCATACCCGGGAGCGTCGTCGGCGACATCTGTCCGCCGGTCATACCATAGATCGCGTTGTTGATGGCAACCGTAGTGAACAGCTCACCACGGTTGGCGGCATGGATGATCTCGGCGGTGCCGATGGCGGCGATATCACCGTCGCCCTGGTAAGTGAAGACAACCTTATCGGGATAGACACGCTTGATGCCGGTCGCCATCGCCGGCGCACGTCCGTGCGCCGCCTCGACGAAGTCGGTGTTGATGTAATTGTAGGCGAGCACCGAACAGCCAACCGGTGCCACACCGATAGTATTCTCGCGCACGCCCAACTCGTCCAGGACTTCGGCCACGAGCCGATGAACGATACCATGGACACATCCTGGGCAATAGTGGGTGCTCACCTCAGTGAGAGAATCAGGATGGCTGTAGACCTGTTCCATCTCCTCGGGAATCTCAGTTCTGGTCAACATCATAGTCTACTCCTTTGCCAGCGATTCTACATCCAGGAGGATCTCGTCGACCATCGGGATCACGCCGCCCATGCGGCCGTGGAAGCGAATGGGCACACGCCCCTGGACAACGCGCTGAACATCCTCCAGCATCTGGCCCGCGCTCATCTCCACGACGAGTATTCCCTTGACCTGCTCGGCAAGTTCCGAAAGTCGCTCCTCCGGATAGGGCCACAGCGTCTGCGGGCGGAAGAGGCCGACCTTGAGACCCTGCTTGCGCGCCTCTCGCACGACCGAAACACAGACACGGCCGGCCGTACCGTAGGCGACGAGCAGCAGATCAGCATCCTCGGTGGCCACTTCGACGGATCGCGCTTCATTGCGCTCTATCTCGGCCAACTTGGCCTGGAGTCGCAGATTGGCGGCCTCCAGCTTCTCGGCGCCCAAGTACAGAGATGTGATCACGTTCGGATCGCGGCCCCTGGCTCCGCTCACAGCCCAGTCGGGCACCGTGTCGCGCACGCTCTGCATCGGGGGCAACTCAGCCGACTCCATCATTTGACCAATGCAGCCATCGCCGGCGATCATCACCAAGGTGCGGTATTTCTCGGCAAGCTCGAAGGCCAGTCCGACCATGTCGATGATCTCCTGGATGCTGGCCGGCGCCAGCACAAGGGGATGGAAATCGCCGTGTCCTGCGCTCTTGGTCATGAAGTTATAGTCCGCCTGTGAGGGCTGGATATTGCCCAAACCAGGCCCGCCGCGCATCATATTGACCACGACGACAGGTACCTCAGAACCGGCGATGTAGGAAAGACCTTCAGCCATCAGCGCCAAACCTGGACCTGACGTCGAGGTCATCGCCCGCACACCGGCACACGCCGCACCGTAGACCATATTGATAGCCGCGACCTCACTCTCGGCCTGCAAGAAGACACGACCTTCCTCGATCATCCGGCCTGATAGGTGCTCCAACGCCTCACTCTGCGGCGTGATCGGATAGCCAAAGTAGGCCTGCAGCCCATTGCGCACCGCGGCCTCTGCAAACGCCACATTGCCTTTGAGCAGTTGCCCTGTCATAGTCATCCCTCCGGCTGCGGCGTGAGTTGCATCGCAAGATGCGCCGCAACCGGGGTCTGCTTGGGAACACGCAGGCGGCGGTACACGGTGAAAACAACATCCGGACAGATGGTCGCGCATGAGGCACAACCAATGCACTGGTCACCATCGGTGACCGTGACGGGATGGTACCCCTTGGCATTAAACGTATCAGGAGACAGCATGAGGATCTCGACCGGGCAAACGTGGGTACAGAGCCCACATCCCTTGCACCGATCAACGTCAACGACAACCCAGCCTCTGCCCATATTACCTCCTCGCTCACCTGAGCGTCACTATACTGGAGGTCCGGTATGAAGATCGGAAAGGACCGAGCCAAACTGATCAGGTTCGCGTCCACCGCAGTAGACCAAGGAGCCGATCCCATACAGAACCCATAGAGCAAGCAGGGGCGCAGCTTGCGCCCCTACCCTTAGTTCAGTGTCCCACCATTGGGAGTACAAGCGTAAGCAAGACGCCTCCGGCAATCACAGAGCCCAGCTGACCGGAGGTATTGGCACCCATCGCATGCATCAACACGTAGTTGGAGAAATCCTCTTCCTGGGCCACACGCTGTACCAGCCGCCCGGCCATGGGGAAGGCGCTGATGCCTGCTGCCCCGATCAAGGGATTGATCTTCTTGCCGGACAGCACATAGAGGAGCTTGCCGAAGAGGATGCCCGCAGCGGTATCCAATACGAAGGCAAACAGCCCCAGCACCAAGATCTTGAGCGTATCCCACTGCAGAAAGCTCTGGGCGGTCATCGTGCTGCCGACCACCAAGCCGAGGAAGAGCGTGGAGATATTGATGATCTCATTCTCGGCAGCGTGGACCAGCCGCTGCACCACACCGGCTTCGCGCAGCAGGTTGCCGATCATCAGAGAGGCGATCAACGGCGCAGCCATGGGCACCAGAATGCCAACGGCAATGGTAACGATGATGGGGAAAAGGACTAACGCGGTCTTCGAAACGGGACGTGGCGCATAGTCCATCTTGGTCAAGCGCTCTTCCCGCGTTGTGAGCAGGCGCATAACAGGAGGCTGGATGATGGGCACCAGGCTCATGTACGAATAGGCCACCACCGAGATCACACCCAGCATGTGCGGTGCCAGCTCGTTCGCCACGTAGATACTGGTTGGACCATCGATCGCGCCGATGATGCCGATGCTGGCTGCCTCACTCAGCGGGAACCCCAGCAGAACCGCCACGATGAGCGTACCGAAGATACCGAACTGGCCCGCAGCGCCCAGTAGTGCAAAGAGCGGCTGGGCCAGCAAGGGGCGGAAATCCATCATCGCGCCCACGCCGATGAAGATCAACAGCGGGAAGAGCTCGTTGTCAACGCCGACCTTCTTGATGATCGCTAGCATCCCCTGTTCCGCCGGATCCACCAGAGCGGAGAGAGGCAGGTTGCCGATAATGCAGCCCAGGCCAATCGGCAACAACAGAAGCGGTTCGTATTCTCTGGCAATAGCTAGGCAAATCAGGAGTCCGCCGACCCCCATCATGATCAGGCTTGGCCAGTTGTCGACAAGAGCAACCAGACCACCTGCAAGATCATCGAGATTCATGCCGTTCAAACTGCCTCCCTGCAACCCACCACGGAGGTCGCTGTAGTCGGATCGCAGTAGTATGAGCTCACAGTCAACGCAGCACGCACCTCATCGCGTACATTGTGCGTTCTCGCGCGAACCCCAGATGGTCGAATAGCGCAACGGCAGCGCTGTTGGCCTGACCCACAACCACGAAGATGCTGCGTCCCTGCGCAAGATGGTCGCTCAGCAGAGCTGTGACGACTGCCGAGGCATATCCGCGACGTCGATAGTCACTGCGCGTCACGATGTTCCCAAGCCGCGCCAGGCCCGGCAGAACGAGCGTCGTCATACCCATCGCAATCAGCCGCCTCCGTTCCCAGATCCCGTGGGCCGGGCCTTGGCCAAATAGCCGCTCTGAGAAGGAGGCTAGCTCAAACCTCTCGGCCTTGGCCAGAGACTGCGCGACGGCGAGGTCGTTCTCCACCAGCTCAGTAGCCACACTCGCGTCAAGATCACCTGGATCGCCTCTGTAGAGCATCTGCCAATTGGGCTCCACGCTCTCCACATCAAACGCGGACTCCACCACCTGGCGCTGTTCTTCACTCACGAACAACGACACGGCGCTCCCGGGGGAAGCCAGGAAGGTGGCGTAGGTTGCCAACAGATCGGAGGACTCTCCCGCGAAGGCCAACCCGAGCGTAGGCAGTGCCCGGCAGCTGGCCACCGACATTGTGGGAGAATGCGCAATGTCACACTCGGCTGCCAGCGTGGTCACACTGGCAGCAAAGGTGAAATGCGCCAGGGTCCAATCCAGATCACGCATCTGGCTCTCGATCTGGCTGGCCAGTGGCGAAGGCCGATCTGGCGAACTCAACAAACCCGAAGAGTTCGCGTCCACAGCATCCAAGAAGTCCATCCTATGCCTCTGCAATCACCATCAGCGATGCACTGTGCTGTACCTGCTGGCCAACGCTCACAAGAATCTTGGTTACCTTCCCCGCCTGCGTGGAGCGAATAGGGTTGTTCATCTTCATAGCCTCAAGCACACACAGCTCCTGGCCATATTCAACGATATCCCCCGCCGCCACACTGATGCTGACGATCGTTCCCGGCAGCGGGGCAGTCACCTCGCCAGCGCCAGCAGCGGCCGGCGACGTTGCCGCTAGAGGCGTCACAGCCACAGGTTGTGCGCGTTGCAGCCCGGGCGCCGGCCTTACCCCTGCCACCGCTGGGGCGGCGCTGACCGTAGCCTCAGGCTGAACGTGGACCTCAAAGACCTGTCCATCCACGATGGCCCGCACGGGTCGCTCACCAGGATCAGGAACCTGGACCTCGTAGGTTCGGCCCTCGATCGTCACACGGTAGTTCGGCATAATCATGCACCTCAGCTTGCTCTGGAAATGTATCCGGTGCGCGGCGCCCTCAGCCCCGCACCCGGCGAGCGTCATAGCGGGCCCGACGAGACAAATGCACGCTGCGGACATAGCCATCCCAGGCTTCAACCGCGGAGACCTCGACCTGCGGCGTGGCCAGCCCATGTCCAGCAAGCGTCACAGCAACAGCAGCTGCAGCAGCTTGCGCCGGAGCGCGGTTGGCCAGCGCCACAGCCACGGCCGCCGCGGCAGCACGGCCGGCCGCCTCACCAGGTAGCCCATGGACCTCGGAGCTATCGGCCATGTCAGTCATCCCTATCTCATCGCCGCCCTTCTCTCTCGTCATCCGCGTCATTAAGAGCATCCCCAAAGCCAGCGCTCCGATGCTCGCGAATGTCATCCCCATGCCCAGCACTGTCAGCTGGAGCGCCAGTGCTAGAGTCGTGTTCACGACGATGCCCTAGACCGGCATCACGCCGTGCTTCCTGGGAGGCACAGACCGGTTCTGCTCGCGGACCGTGCGCAATGCAGCGATCAATTCAGGTCGCGTCCGCGCGGGCTCAATCACGTTGTCCAGGATCCCGCGCCGTGCCGCGTAATAGGGGTTGGCGTGAGTCTCGCGGTACTCAGCCACCAATTCCGCCCGGCGTCCCTCGGGATCTTCAGCCGCAGCCAACTCCTTACGATGCAGGACATTCACCGCGCCCTCCGGCCCCATCACGGCGATCTCGGCGGTCGGCCACGCCAGATGCACATCGGCGCCCAGGCTCTTGCTGCTCATCACAACGTACGCGCCACCGTAGCCCTTGCGCGTCACGACAGAGATCTTCGGTACGGTCGCCTCCACGTAGGCGTAGATGATCTTGGCACCGTGGCGGATGATGCCGCCGTGCTCCTGCGTCACCCCCGGGAGGAAGCCGGGCGAATCGGCAAAAGTCACCAGCGGGATATTGAAAGCATCGCAGAAGCGCACAAACCGGGAGATCTTGTCTGACGCGTCGATATCGATCGCGCCGGCCAACATCATCGGCTGCTGCGCGACGATGCCCACAGACCGACCACCCAAACGGGCGAAACCAACAATCACGTTCTGCGCCCATCCCGACTGCACCTCGAACCAACTCCCCATATCTGTCACAGCCGAGATAACCTCGTACATGTCGTAAGGTAGGTTGGGCGCGGCGGGCACCAGGTGATTCAACCGGGGCTCGACCCGCAGCGGATCGTCGACCGGCTGCACCACCGGCGGCGGCTCAATGTTGTTGGCCGGCAGATAGGTCAGGAGCTTGCGGACATAAGCCAGAGACTCAGCTTCATCCCGCCCGACGAAGTGCGCCACTCCGCTTCGACCGGCGTGCACCCGCGCGCCACCCAACCCCTCGTGATCGACCTTCTCACCGGTGACGCTCTTGACAACATCCGGTCCGGTGATGAACATCATCGAGCTCTTGTCGGTCATCACAATGAAGTCGGTAAGCGCAGGACTGTAGGATGCGCCGCCGGCGCACGGTCCCATGATGACCGAAACCTGGGGCACTACCCCCGAGGCCAGCGCATTCTGACGAAAAATCTCGCCGTAGCCCTGAAGTGCCAGAACACCTTCCTGAATCCGCGCGCCGCCGGAGTCCAACATTCCGATGATCGGGAACCCGTTGTTCGTAGCCATCTCCTGAACCTGCACGATCTTACGTGCGTGGGCCAGCGAGACCGATCCACCATATACGGTGAAATCCTGGGCATAGACGAAGACTTTTCGGTCGTCAATCGCACCGTACCCTGTGACCACTCCATCGCCCATGATCGCGGCATCATCCTCAGGATGCGCCACCGTCAATGGCTGGAGTTCGTGGAAAGATCCTTCATCCAGGAGTTCGGCAAGCCGCTCCCGTGCTGTCATCTTGCCTTTGGCATGTTGCCGGTCGATGCGCGACGCGCCTCCGCCCATCTGAGCTTGCGCTTTCATCGCCTTCAGCGCCTCCAGGCGCGGATCCTCGGATTGGCTCACATTCATCCTCCGGGTGTTACTTTGTTCCCACGTGGATCGCGACAGTCCCCAGCATCATCGTCCGCCACACCACATCGTGTAGTCCGGCCTCCACCATCACCTCCGCCAGGGCAAATGGTGCCAAGAACTGCATCACCGAGCGAGGCAAGTATCGATAGGGCTCACGTTCTCCGGTCACGAGCTTTCCCACCACCGGCGGCAGGCCGAAGAGATAGATCTTGAACAGCCATCCCATGGGAAAACGCCGGGGCCACGTGATCTCCAGACAGACAACTTTGCCCCCAGGTTTCACAACCCGTGTCTGCTCGCTTAGCGCATCCAGCACACTTGGCACGTTGCGCATCATGAAAGCCGACGTCACCGCGTCGAACGCGTTGTCTGGGAAAGAAAGCGTCAAACCGTCGCTGACCGCCAGCGGCAGTGAGGATGCCTTGGACTGCGCAAGATGGAGCATCGCCGGCGTCAGATCCGAAGCTGCAACCCAGGGAGATCCGGACAACTGCTGTGCCAAGATCGCCAGATCGCCAGTTCCCGTTGCCACATCCAGGAGCTTCCCTCCAGGGGGTAGCTCCGTGAAATCCAGCGCAGCTCTGCGCCAGCGCTGATCCTGCCCAAGGGTCAGCATCCGGTTTACCAGGTCATAGTGGCGGGCAATGCGGGTGAATAGACCGCGGATGATGCGTTTCTGGTGCTGGGCGGCTTCGTTTGGCAAGGTTCAGTTCCCGATTGGGCAATCCGATTGGGACATAGGTACACTACACCCCCAGCAGACTCTCTGTGGCATTGGCATTATAGTCTGCTAACGTCGGCAACCGTAGTGGGCATTGTCACTTCCCACCGCGATAACATTCACTTAGGCGGGAGCTTGAGACCTGCGTCCAGCTGCTCGATAAGGCCTGCGAGCGCGTCCAGCAAAGTCGGGGGAAACTGGACTTCGACAGGGATCTCCGTCTGCAGCTGAACTGTCACCGAGATGGGAATCTCCATTTGGACGGGGATCTCGAGGGTGGTGCTGATGGGGATCACCGTTTCCACCGGAACAGCGATATCCTGCCGCCCGAGGAGCGGGATATCAACGTAGGTGTTGACAACGGTATTGAGCGGATAGTCGAACTCAAGGGGCACGACAAAAGCTTGCTCTATGGGAACAGTCGTCTGGATGGGGATCGATTGATCCACAGCCACCTCGAACGCTAACGGCTCGCTGGCCGACAGGACCAATGCGTTGTCCGCCGCAGTAAGCGCCGACTGCAGTCCCTCACGCACGCGCAGCAGACCGACAATGAGCGCCACATTCAGCAGTATCGAGATAGCGACAAGCACCGAGATCACCACGCGCCAGCTTCGCAGTTTCGTCATAGGTTAGCCTCCATTGCGCTCTTGTCCGCAGGCGAGTCATCCTTCCCAGCATCAGCCAGCGGCTGTCGCTGGACCAGCGCCCGCGCAACCGAGTCAAGCAGCCACGGATCACGCCACAGCAAAGCGTCGATCTGGACGGCCGCAGCCCCCAGTGTTAGGCAGGCCAGCGCATCCTCAGGCGAGGCAATTCCCCCGCAAGCAACCACGGGGACACTGAGCTTGCTGACCCACCGTGAGAGTGCGTTCAGTAGCAGCGGGAAAAGAGCCGCCCCGTAAAGCCGCCCCCGCATA
>CBFCZM010000056.1:0-10704 GCA_965602565.1 uncultured Anaerolineae bacterium | reverse complement strand
AGTGACCAAATCACGAACGGCCAGATCCTCACTCAGCAGGTCCGCGTACTCACGACCTTCGGCAAACCAACGAGATTTCCAGTCCCGGATAACCTTCAGACGAAAACCATAGGGATGTACTTTGCGTCCCAAGATAAGCCTCCTTAGAACTACGCTTCCGGTCGTTCTTCAAGAACAACCGTGATATGGGATGAGCGCTTGCGAATGGGACGATAGCGTCCACGGCTTCCCCAGCGCGCCCGCCAGCCCTTCCCAGGCATAACGCCGGGACCATCATCAGCGGCGATCTTGGCAACGTACAAGCTGTCGACGGCCAACCCCTTCTCGTCTGCGTTGGCAACGGCGGAGTGGATCAGCTTGTAGACGGGAACGGCAGCCGATTGGGGCATCATGCTCAGTGCATCCAGAGCCTCCTGTGCCGCCATGCCTCTTACTGCGTCGATCACTCGCCGCACCTTCAAGGGTGTCATCGGGATGTGTTTTGCTGTAGCTTTGGCAGTTTCCAGCATCATCCTACCTCACCATCACCCGGACCTTCTTCTCCCTGGCCACGTGGCCACGGAAAGTCCGGGTCGGCGCAAACTCGCCCAGCCGATGCCCCACCATGTTCTCGGTGATGTATATCGGCACGTGGCGACGACCGTCATGGACAGCCAACGTATGCCCGACCATTTGCGGGAAGATCACGGATGCACGGGACCAGGTGCGAATCACACGCTTGCTGCCAGTCCGATTCATCTCCTCGACCTTCTGCAACAGTTTCGGCTCTACGTACGGTCCTTTCTTCAAGGAACGTGACATAACAACTACCTCCCTTACTAGCGGCGACGGCCAGAACCAGATTGACGCCGTCGAACAATGTACTTGTCCGTATCTTTATTGTGACGGGTCTTCCGCCCCAAGGTCCGCCATCCCCAAGGAGATTTCGGGCCGGGCATCCCGATCGGCGAGCGACCTTCGCCACCACCATGCGGGTGATCACGCGGCGACATGGCCGAGCCACGGACCGCCGGGCGCCAACCCTTCCAGCGCTTGCGGCCAGCCTTACCCAGCTTCACATTGGCGTGGTCCACGTTGCCAACCTGGCCAATAGTCGCCATACAGGTCCGACGAACCAGGCGGATCTCACCGCTCGGCAGGCGCAGCGTCGCGTAGCCGCCCTCTTTGGCCATCAGCTGCGCCGCCGCTCCAGCAGCACGCACCATCTGGCCCCCGCGACCCGGGTAGAGCTCCACATTGTGGATCATGGTGCCGAGCGGAATACGGTCCAGAGGCAACGCGTTGCCAACACGCACCTCGGCCTCGGTCCGGGAGCTAAGCACCGAATCCCCAACCTTTAGACCTAGAGGTGCCACAATGTAGCGCTTCTCGCCGTCGGCGTAGACCAACAGCGCGATGCGTGCGGACCGATTGGGATCGTACTCAACCGAGTCGACGCGCGCAGGTATGTCCAGCTTGTTGCGCTTGAAGTCGATGATGCGGTACTTTCGCGCGTGGCCACCACCTCGATGCCGCACAGTGATGCGACCGTGGCTGTTACGCCCGGCTTTCCGGTGCAGAGACTCAACCAGGCTCTTCTCAGGCGTGGTGCGCGTGATCTCCTCAAACGTTTGCCCCGTCATATGACGGCGACCAGGGGAGGTCGGATTGAATTTCTTGATCGCCATACTAAGCCTCCAATGCCTCAATGCGCTCGCCTGAAGCCAGCGTCACCACAGCCTTCTTCCAGGGTGCACGTCGCGTTGATCGACGTCGACCGCGCAGCCGGCTGATCTTGCCAGGCACAACCATCGTCCGCACACGGCTGACATCCACACTGTAGATCTGCTCAACCGCCCGCCTTACCTCAAGTTTGTTCGCGTTCATATGGACGACGAAGACGTACTTGCCCTGCTCGCGCAGCAGATAGGCCTTCTCCGTTTCCAAAGGTCGCACGATTATGTCGTAGATTCTCATCTGGCCTACTCCTCGCCCCCGGCAACCTCGGCTACACCCGTACCCAGAATCGACTCGATGACCTTGAGAGACGCCAGCGACAGTACAACCGTCTCGGCATTCAGAAGATCACGGATATTCAGATAGTGGGCGCGCAACGACCGCGCCGTCGCGAGATTCCGCACCGACAGCTCAACAGACTCGTTGCGCTCTGGGAGCAAGACCAGCGTCTTGCCCTCACGCGGCGCTATCTGGCGCAGCGTCTTGGCCATCTCTTTGGTCTTGGGAGCGGCCATTCTCAATTCATCAACCACCACCAACTGCTGCTCTGCGGCTTTCACCGAGAGCGCTGCGCGCAGTGCAGCGCGGCGCATCTTGCGCGGCATCCGCTTCTCATAGGAGCGCGGCCGCGGCCCATGAGCGACACCTCCACCGACGAAGATCGGGGCATTCCGGCTGCCGTGACGTGCACGACCGGTCCCGTTCTGGCGATACCTCTTCGCCTTCGTGCGGTTGTTCTCGCTTCGGGTCTTCGTCTTGTGCGTCCCCAAGCGGGCATTTGCCAACTGACGCACCAGAGCCTGATGCATCAATGGAATATTGACCGGGGCCTCAAAGATCTCCGAGCGCAACTCGACCTCACCGACCTTCTCGCCCTGCATATCAACGATGGGAACAAGCATTACTTGCCTCCTCTTGGGACCCGTTGTTTTCGGGCGCCCTTGACCAGAACCAGGGCCCCCTTGGGTCCAGGAACAGCGCCGCGCACGGCCAGGAGGTTGCGTGCCGGATCGACCAGCACCACTTCCAGATTCTGAGCGGTGACTCGTTTGTTCCCCATGTGACCGGGCATCCTCTGACCCTTCCAGACCTTGCCCGGCGTCGCACAGGCACCGATGGAGCCCGGCGCTCGCTCACGATCGGATTGGCCGTGCGTCCGCGGACCACCGGCGAAACCGTAGCGTTTCACCACGCCGGTGAAACCACGACCCTTGGAGCGGCCCACGATATCAACGCGCTGACCAGGCTCGAAGATGTCCACAAGAATCTTCTCGCCAAGTTCGAAGGTCTCATCAGCTCGAGTGCGAACCTCGCGGAGATGCCGCAGCTGAGGCGCACCCGCCCTGCCCAAGTGCCCCATCTCGCCCTTGGTCAGGTGCTTGGCTTTCGCGTTGCCGAAACCGAGTTGCACAGCCCGGTAACCATCACGTTCGGGGGTACGAACTTGTGTCACGTAGCATGGCCCAGCTTCGACAACCGTGACAGGCACAACAAGGCCATCCTCACGGAAAATCTGGGTCATTCCCACCTTACGTCCGATAATACCCTTCACTACGTCCTCCTTGGGACTGCCAACGCTCGTGCGCAGTCGGAATCAGAAACAGGCCAGGCCTGCCCGACAGACCGTACACTTCCCGCGCCGCATCATCCCGAGTTCTTTCACACGATCCCCCTGGCCGTGCGACCTCATACTCAACGAGCCACGACCAGGGGGCGGGTGTTCAGCCTATGTGAAGACTAAACAACTAGAGTTTGATCTCGATGTCGATGCCCGCAGGCATATTGAGACGCATCAGTGTATCGATCGTCTTCGAATCCGGATCCTGGATATCGATCAGACGCTTATGCGTACGGATCTCGAAATGCTCGTGGCTGTCCTTGTCAATGAACGGAGACCGGCGAACCGTGAATCGTTCAATCTTGGTCGGCAGGGGAACTGGCCCCGAGACACGAGCTCCCGTTCGCTCTGCTGATTCAACGATCCGGCGAGCGGACTCGTCCAGAATGCGATGATCGTACCCCTTCAACCGAATGCGAATGCGTTGTTTTGCCATAAACCACCTAGTTGGACTAGAGCTACGCTACGATCTTGGTAATCACGCCAGCGCCAACGGTCAGGCCTCCCTCGCGGATCGCGAAGCGGGACCCCACTTCCAGAGCCACTGCCGTGCCCAACTCAACGGTCATGGTGGTGCGATCGCCAGGCATCACCATCTCGACACCCTCAGGCAGCTCGACGGCGCCGGTGATGTCCATTGTGTTGATGTAGAACTGCGGCTTGTAGCCGGTGAAGAACGGCTTGTGGCGACCACCCTCATCCTTGCGCAGGATGTAGACCTCAGCCTCAAACCTGCGGCGGGCCTGGATCGAGCCAGGGGCAGCCACGACGACACCGCGACCGACCTCGTCCTTGCCTACACCGCGCAACAGCAGACCGGCGTTGTCACCGGCAATAACAACCGGGAGTATCTTGTGGAACATCTCCATTGAGGTAACAACCGTGCCGCGGGGCTTCGCATACATGTCGCCAACCAGCTCGACCGCAGTGTTGGGCTCGAGCGTGCCGCGGTCAACACGACCGGTCACAACCGTGCCACGACCCTTGATGGAGAAAACGTCCTCAATGGGCATCAAGAATGGAAGATCCTCGTCGCGTGCCGGTGTGGGGATGTACTCATCCACGACGCGCATCAGCTCCCAGATGGATGCGTACGCGGGATCATCGGGGTCATCGCTGTCGCAGCCCAGGGCCTCCAGAGCGGACCCCTGGACGATGGGCGTCTCGTCGCCGGGGAACTCATAGCTATCCAGCAGCTCACGGATCTCCAGGTCAACCAGCTCAAGGAGCTCAGGGTCATCCATCAGGTCAACCTTGTTCAGGTAGACCACGATCGCCGGGACCTCTACCTGACGCGCAAGGAGAATGTGCTCGCGGGTCTGAGGCATCGGGCCATCGACCGCGGAGACAACTAGAATCGCGCCGTCCATCTGGGCAGCACCGGTAATCATGTTCTTGATGTAGTCACGGTGACCGGGGCAGTCCACGTGGGCATAGTGCCGATTCTCAGTCTCATACTCCACATGGGCAATAGCCACCGTCAGGATCTTGGTTGCATCGCGACGGAACATCTTCGCATCAGCCTTCGCGACTACGTCGTACGCCTTATACTCCGCCAGTCCCTTGGTGGATAGGGCGCGCGTGATGGCAGCGGTCAAGGTGGTCTTGCCGTGATCGATGTGACCAATGGTACCAACATTCACGTGGGGCTTGGTGCGCTGAAAAACCTCTTTAGCCATTGCTTGCCTCTCCTTCATTCTGCTTTCAGATTGATCTGTATTCTCTGTGATTGCTTCTTGTGTCACTTCCAATAGCTCTGTGCGCAGAGCCTCTGACACCTATGCAGTCGTGTAGCCTGGTGACTATCCGCCATAACCATACACGATAGCATCCATCTGCCGGGAATCCACCGGTACATAATGGTGGAACTCCATCGTAAACGTGCCGCGCCCCTGTGTTGCACTCCGCAGGTCGGTGGCGTACCCGAACATATTGGCCAGGGGGACGTAGGCCCGAATCACCTGACCGCCGCCGGGACGGGGTTCCATAGACTTGATATCGGCGCCGCGGGCATTCAAGTCCCCCAGCACTTCACCAACAAACCTCTCCGGCATGACCACTTCGACGTCCATCGTTGGCTCAAGCAAGATCGGCCCTGCCGCTTCCACCGCCTGGCGGAAAGCTTGTGCGGCTGCCGCTTTGAACGCGATTTCCGTGGAAAGCATCTCATCAACTTCCACCGCCACAAGGCGGATTTTGATGCCAACCAGTGGATATCCGGCCAGATAGCCGCTATCCAACGACTCAAGCGCCCCAGCTCTGATAGCCTCAACATACTGAGCCATCAGGTCCTGCGGACGCGAAAGATTCACGAATTTGGATGCTTCCCGTGCCTCGGTAGGGCTGATCTCCAACACTACCCGGGCATACTGGGGTTTGCCGGCCAGCATTCGATCGAATACGGCCTCGGCTTGACCGGTTTGCGTGACAGTTTCCCGATACGCGACTCGCGGCTTCCCAACATTTGCCTCTACACGGAACTCTCGTAGCAGTCTGTTGACGAGAACTTCCAGGTGCAGCTCCCCCATTCCCCACAGGGTTGTCTGACCTGTGCCCTCATCCGTACGGACTCGGAAAGTGGGATCTTCTTCTGCCAATCGCTCGAGCGATTCATGGAGACGGTCCTGATCTCCAATCGTCTTGGGCTCGACCGCGATGGAGATAACCGGCTCCGGGAAACGGATTGATTCCAGGACGATCGGCGCGTGCATAGCCGAAAGCGTGTCACCGGTCACCGTGTTCTTCAACCCCACGGTTGCACCGATATCACCAGCCTTCAGTTCATCGACCTCCTCCCGGCGGTCAGCGAACATTCTAAGCAGTTTGCTCACACGCTCGCGGCTTCCGTTACCCGGATTCAGGTAGACATTGCCACGGACCAGAGTCCCCGAATAGACCCGGAAGTAAGCCAATCGCCCCGAGTACGGGTCTGTCGCTATTTTAAAGATCAGTGCAGCCAACGGCGCCTCAGGATCCGCAGGCCGCTCTTCTACTCGTTCCTTCTTGGGATTCTCCCCCTGCACCGGCGGTATATCCAGCGGCGAAGGGAGGAAGTCCACAACTGCATCCAACAAAGGTTGCACACCCTTGTTGCGCAATGACGAACCACACAACACTGGCTGGATTGCCCCTGTGATCGTGGCCTGGCGAAGCGCCCGGCGCAGATCATCCGGGGAGATCTCCTCACCCTCAAGATAGGCCAGCATCAGCTCGTCGTCGGTCTCAACAATCGACTCGAGCATTGCCTCACGGGCGACCAGAGCGTCCGCCTCAACCGCCTCTGGGACCGGGATGTACACCGGCGTCTGGCCCAACTCATCGGGCCAACTCACACCCCGCCACTCGATCAGATCAACCGCTCCCCGGAACTCAGACTCTGAGCCAATCGGCCATTGAATCGGGACCGGGTTCGCCCTCAAGCGATCACGAATGGTACCCACTGCGTGAGCGTAGTCAGCCCCCAGCTTATCCATCTTGTTGATGAACGCGAGCAGCGGGACATTGAAGCTGCGGGCCTGTCGCCAGACTGTCTCGGACTGGGGCTCAACGCCTGCGGTGCCGTCAAAGACCACGACGCCACCATCAAGCACCCGCAGACTGCGCTGGACCTCAGCAGTGAAATCAATATGTCCCGGCGTATCAACGATGTTAATCTGGAAGTCCCGCCAGTAACACGTCACTGCAGCAGACGTAATCGTGATCCCACGTTCCCGCTCCTGATCCATCCAGTCGGTGATGGTCGTGCCGTCATCGACACTACCAAGACGATATGTGCGACCGGTGTAGAAAAGAATGCGTTCCGTCGTTGTGGTCTTGCCCGCGTCGATGTGGGCAATGACCCCAATGTTGCGTATATTCCCTAGTGAAAGTTCTTCGGCCATCGCTCTGCCCTCGATGTGAAGTGTGCCTAGCGACGGCCCCAGTGAATCTACTTCAGAAAGAGCCGCGGTCTAGAAACGAAGATGGGCGAATGCACGGTTGGCTTCCGCCATCCTCAATGTGTCTTCGCGTCGCTTAACTGCCGCGCCAACGCCGCTCGCCGCATCCACCAGCTCAGCCGCCAGCTTCGCAGCCATACCACGACCACCACGGCTGTGCGCCGCGGCCAGAATCCAGCGGATCCCGAGCGAAAGCTGCCGGTACTGCGGGACCTCAATCGGAATCTGATAGGTCGCACCGCCGACACGGCGGGGTTTGACCTCAACCGGCGGCATCACATTCTGCATTGCCTCGTTAAAGACCTCAAGGCCGGGTCGATTTGCGCGAGCCTCTGCCGTATCCAGCGCTTCGTACATAATCCGCTGTGCGGTGCTCTTCTTACCACCCTTCATCATACGATTGATGAACTTCTGGAGAGGCACGCTGCCATAACGGATATCGGGAGCTACTTCTCGCCTAGGCGGACGGTTTCGTCTTGACATTCTCTACTCCATCCTCACAACAACTACTCGGCCTTCGTTCCGTACTTGGAACGCCGCTGCTGCCGCCCACCCACGCCCGCGCAATCCAAAGCACCGCGCACGATGTGGTAGCGAACACCGGGCAAGTCCTTGACGCGCCCACCACGAACCAAGACAACGGAGTGCTCCTGCAAATTGTGCCCCTCACCGGGGATATACGCAGTCACCTCGATACGGTTCGAAAGCCGCACGCGAGCGATCTTGCGCAGTGCCGAGTTAGGCTTCTTCGGCGTCGTAGTACGCACAATTGTGCAGACGCCCCGCTTCTGGGGATTGCCGGTCTTAGCACGCGAGCGCCGACCGCCCCGAACCGTGTTCACATTGTAGGCGAGCGCCGGCGACTTCGACTGTCGCTTCTTCGGCTTGCGTCCTTTTCGCACCAACTGGTTGATTGTCGGCACTATCTCCTCCTAGGTCTTGCCTTTGTTTCGCATCGAAGTCGGGGTTGAAGCTGAGGTCCCGCTTGAACGCTGCGATGGCCTCCTCGTTGTCGACCCTGTGATATCCAACCTGTCAATGACAAGCCGATCTACCATCATCCTTATGCAAACGAGAAGTCTACCATAGAACCCAGAAAGGTCAACTCCCCACAACACTTCAAGCTCAGTCCTGTGGCGCCAGGCCCAGCAACCCTCTTCCCAACTTCGGAAGCTGCGCCCGCCGGTCGTCACGACCGAAGTGCAGGACTTCGCCAGAGTCCGTCACCGCTTCCACAGAAAGCGCCAAGCTCTGTAGCTCCTTCACTAACACCTTGAACGATGCTGGGATTCCCGGCTCCTCAATGGGCAACCCCTTGACGATGGATTCGTAGGCCTTGACGCGCCCCTGTACATCGTCGGATTTGATGGTCAGCATCTCCTGAAGCGTGTACGCTGCACCATATGCCTCGAGGGCCCAGACCTCCATCTCACCGAAGCGCTGCCCACCGAACTGCGCCTTCCCACCCAGCGGCTGCTGCGTGACCAGCGAATACGGCCCGGTCGAGCGGGTGTGCATCTTGTCCTCAACCAAGTGCGACAGCTTGAGCATATAGATGAGGCCCACCGTCACAGGCTGATCGAAGGCCTGACCCGTCTTGCCGTTGTACAGAGTCATCTTGCCCAACGTCGGCATCGCAGGGCCATGCGCGTGGCTGTAAGTCGTCGCTGACAGAACTACGTCCTCATCGGAGAGCGCGGAAACATCCTCGCCCCGAGATTCCATCCACAGACGGAGACACACCGCCTGCGCCTTCTGATCAGCGGCCTGGCGCGCGGAGACGGGACGAATATCGTCCTCAAACGATAGAATGTCATCCGGGTCGTAGCCAAATTCCCGCAGCCACTCGCGCAGGACACTCCGCCGGACGTAGACACGATCATCACGCACACGATCCATATCGTAGCCCTTGGGCGAAAGCCAGGCGGCGACGTAGATCAGGCGTGCTTCCTCATCATCCACCAGCGACTCCAGCGGATACTCCTGGGCCTTGAGCCAGGTCCAGGCCCGCTCCATCACATCGGTCCAGGCCTGGTCGATCAACCACGCACGCGCCAACTCAGCCGCGATCTCTTCCTCGTCAGCCCCGTCGAACACCGGCGAGACCGTCGCGAATCCCAGCCTGTCGGCAGCCCACCCGAGGTGAGTCTCCAGCACCTGGCCGATATTCATACGGCCCGGCACACCCAGCGGGTTCAGGATGATATCCAGTGACCGCCCGCTCGCCAGGAACGGCATATCCTGGATCGGCACAATCTGCGAGATCACGCCCTTGTTGCCGTGGCGCCCCGCCATCTTGTCGCCCTCGGTGATCTTGCGTCGCTGGGCAACATTGACGCGCACAACCTTCTCAACGCCAGCTGGCAGATCGCGGTATTCTTCGCGGTCGAAGACCCGCACATCCACGACTATGCCGTGAGCGCCGTGAGGCATACGCAAGCTGGTATCCTTCACGTCACGCAGCTTCTCGCCGAAGATCGCGCGCAGCAGCTTTTCCTCAGGCGTCAGTTCTTTCTCACCCTTGGGCGTAATCTTACCGACCAGGATGTCCAGCGGGCCAATCTCGGCACCCACGCGGATCACACCCTCTTCATCGAGGTCGCGCAAGGCATCCTCAGAGACGTTGGGGATCTCGCGCGTCACTTCCTCAGGACCCAACTTCGTATCACGAGCCGAGATCTCGTGCTTCTCAACGTGGATCGACGCGAAGTAGTCCCTGCGGACCAGACCCTCGCTCAACAGGATCGCATCCTCGAAGTTGCCACCCTCCCAGGACATGAAGCCAACCAGGACGTTCTGGCCGAGCGCCAGCCGCCCGCCCTCTGTTGAGGAACTATCCGCCAGCACGCTGCCGGCCTCAACCCGCTGGCCCTTGACCACGATCGGCTGCTGATCGACACACGTGCTCTGATTCGAGCGGGCGTACTTGGTCAGAACATAGGTGGCGATCTCGCCGTCATCCTGCGCCACAGCCACACGCGCGCCGGTGACACTCGTGACCGTTCCGGCAGCGTGCGACGTAATCACGAGACCGGAGTTGATCGCCGCCGCCCCCTCCATCCCCGTGCCCACAATGGGGGCATCCGGTTGCAGCAGGGGCACGCCCTGCCGCTGCATATTGGAGCCCATCAAGGCGCGGTTGGCGTCATCGTGCTCCAGGAAGGGGATCAGTGCGGCCGACACGCCCACCATTTGGATCGGAGCAACGTCAATGTAGTCAATGCGCTCTGGCGGTGCGAATGTATACCCATCGCCCTTACGCGCGACGACCTGATGGCCCACAAAGTGCCCGTCTTCGGTCAGTAGCGCATTCGCCTGAGCGATGACGTAAGGTTCCTCGCGATCTGCCGACAGATAGATGATCTCCTGGCTCACGCGTGGAACAATGCGCACAGGATCCTCGAGGGGCAGCGCGGCAATGGCCTCGGCCAC
>CBFCZM010000055.1:0-10723 GCA_965602565.1 uncultured Anaerolineae bacterium | reverse complement strand
TGGAGATGCGCGCCATAGGGGGGAACCCTCAGGCAGCCAAACGGAACGGCTTACCGCTGAATCGGTACTGGGTCATTGTTATGTGCCTTGGCGGCGCCATCGCCGGCCTGGCCGGCATGGCACAGGTTTCAGGCTACTACGGTGTGCTGCTGGTCAACTTCTCGCGAGGATTGGGGTTCATGGGTTTTCTGGTCAGCTGGCTATCCTTCGGCGATCCGATCGGCATTCTCGTGACCTCCTTTGTTGTATCCATTATCGTAACCGGGGGTAATCTCCTCCAATTGACCAGTGGTATACCCTATGCGGTTATCAATATCCTGTTGGCGTTCACCTTGTTTGTTGTCCTGGCACGTCCAGTGGTTCTCAGAAGGAAAGAAGCATGAGCCTGTTATCCATTCTTGGCGTGATATCCAGCGCCATTTTTTCTGGTACCTCATTGCTCTACACCACCCTTGGTGAGACCATCCACCAGCGTGCCGGGATCGTCAATCTGGGTCTAGAGGGGATCATGCTGATCAGCGCATCAGCCGGGTTCGCCACAACCGTCATCACCGGGAATCCATATCTCGGCGTGTTTGTGGCTGCGATCGCGGGAGGGCTGACTAACATGATCCTGGGTTTCTTGGTTGTCACGCGGCGAGCCAACCAATTAGCCAGTGGCCTGGCATTGATGTTCTTTGGCTTTGGGTTGAGCGCGTTGATCGGCAAGCCCTATGTCGGTGCAAAGATCAATGCCCTACCCAGAATCTCTTGGCCGGGACTGTCAAACCTACCCGTCCTGTACGCGTCGCTCTTCAAGTTCGATATCCTGATCTACCTTGTCATTCCAGTGGCGATTCTGATCTGGTGGGCGCTTTTCCGAACACGGTGGGGGCTAGGCCTGCGAGCGGTAGGGGAAAACGCGGACGCTGCCTTCGCTTCGGGGCGCAACCCATTCCTCATTCGATACCAGGCCCTCTTTCTTGGGGGGATGTTGGCTGGGCTGGGCGCGGCGCATCTATCGATTGCCTACACGATGAACTGGTCGGAGTATATGACCGCTGGGCGAGGTTTTATCGCTGTCTCTCTCGTCATTTTCTCCAAGTGGCATCCCCTACGGGCGATTGTGGGGGCGCTGCTGTTCAGCGGCGCGGTCGCTTTTCAGCTCTTGCTGCAATCCAGTGGTGTTCAGGTCTCGCCATTCCTGCTGGATACGATCCCCTACATTCTTACTTTGCTGGTGTTGATTGCCTGGGGCGGAACGCGCAAGCATGCTGCACCAGCCAGCCTGGGGAGGGTCTACCAAGGTGGACAACAATGATGTCAAGGGAGAACCTGGAAAGGAGGCCCGCCTGACAGAAAAATGGCTTTCGGTGTCCCTGTCACTCGTTCGATATGCCTGTCTCGCAAGGAGAAGAGAATGAAAACCAAGTTGTTTCCCATACTGGCGATCCTCGTCGTAACTGCGCTATCGCTGGTTGCCTGCCAGCCTGCGGCGCCTGCCGTTGAGCTTGCAGCAACCGAAGTACCTGTGGCAGAAGAGCCCACAGAGGTGCCCACAGAAGAAGCCCCCACAGAGGTGCCCACAGCAGTAGCGCCCACAGAGGTGCCCACAGAAGAAGCGCCGTGCCTGATCATCGGCGCCTTGCACGGAGGCCCGATCACCGACGCCGGCTACAATCAGGCAATGCACGAAGGTGTGATGGCGATCAAAGAGAGTATCCCTTGTGTAGAGATCATCGAAGCCGAGAACGTGCCTGAGGAAGCCGGCGCCACCTCGACTATGGAGAATATGATCGAACAAGGCGCGGAGATGATTATTGCCACTGCCTTCAATCACCAGTACCCTGCGGTAGCCTTGGCTGAGCAAAACCCGGATGTGATCTTTGAGCATGCGGGCGGCTGGGAGATGGGCGCTAACTTCGCCAACTTCTTCGGTGAGCCGCCAGACACCTGGTACATCATGGGCGTGGCTGCTGGCCTGATGACCGAGTCAAACAAACTCGGCTTCGTCGCAGCCTTCCCCTTGGGCTGGACCAATACCTTTATCAATGCCTATACCCTGGGTGCGCAGTCGGTCAATCCCGATGTGGAAACCATTGTCGCATTTACCTTTGGCTGGGGTGACAGCGCCAAGGAAGCCGATGCCACCAATTCCCTGATCAATCAGGGAGTGGATGTCATCACCATGCATGTGGATTCACCATCCACGGTTCTCTCCACTGCTGAATCCCGGGGGGCCTACTCGATTGGTTTCCAGTCCCTGGCAGCCCAGGAGTTTGCCCCCGAGTACTGGATCTCCGGCATCGGTTTCACGCTGGGAGACACATTGACCTGGCTAGCCTCAACTGTGATCGATGGTACATGGGAACCGATCTTTCTGCGTTGCGGCATAGGCGACGGATGTATGGCGATGGGTCCTTTTGGTCCAAGTGTCCCTCAAGAGGTGCAGGATCAGGTCCTGCAGGCGAAGGCTGATATCGAAGCCGGAGACACTGTGGTCTTCACCGGACCGGTTGTAGACCAGGAAGGCAATGTTGTTGTTGCCGAGGGCGAGGTGCTAACTGATGATCTGATGAGTGCAGTGGACTGGTTCATCCAGGGCGTCACCGGCAGCCCTAAGTAGGTCGAACCGGGAACTCACGATCGCAACCGAAGTAACAGATGCGTGGGCGTGGGGATATTCCAGAGGGATATCCCCACGTGCAGCCCCCTATCGTATCATGCGGCAACAGGAGCTATTATGGATATCAAACAGAAGATCGCCAAGGCCAATGAAGAGGTAGCCAAGCGTCTAGTCCAGGGTGAGCCTGTGCTGGTAGACATCGCTCCAGCCAGCGAGGTTATCCCGGGATTGCAGGACAGGATGATCCTCCACGCCGGCCCGCCGATCGAATGGTCCCGCGTGTGCGGCGCGCAACGAGGGGCAATGATTGGGATGACACTCTATGAGGGCTGGGCCGATACTCCTGAGCAGGCGCAGGGAATGCTGGAAAAGGGAGAGATTCGCCTCGAACCCAACCACCATCACCACGCTGTCGGGCCCATGGCCGGCACGATCACGGCCTCTGCGCCGGTCTGGGTGGTAGAGAACAGAGCATTCGGCAACCGCGCCTTCTGCCGCCAGGTCGAAGGTCGCCAGCAGTTTGGCGAATACAGCCAGGATGCTTTGGATGGATTGCGTATGTGGCGTGATGTCTGGGCGCCAACGCTTCGAGAGGCCCTGGTGAAGACAGGAGGGCTTGAACTGAAGCCCATCATCATCAAGGCGCTGCAAATGGGTGATGAGCTACATAATCGCCACACTGCTTCTTCCAGCCTATTTGCCAATGCCATGGCCGTGGCCATGGCTGAAGCAGATCTGCCAAGAGATGTGGTACTGCCTACCCTGTACTATGTGACCAATCACAACCTGATCTTCCTTGGCCTGGCTATGGCTTGCGGGAAGGCTATCTCCGATCCCGCCTATGGTGTCGAGTACAGCACGGTAGTGACCGCGATGGCTCGCAATGGCACCGAGTTCGGCATCCGCGTCAGCGGTTTGGGCGATGAGTGGTTCACGGCGCCTGCCCCAGTTGTGGAGGGTCTCTATCTGCCGGGCTACTCAGCCGAAGATGGCGGTCTAGATATGGGCGATTCGGCGATCACGGAGACGGTTGGTTGGGGAGGTTTCGTCATCGGCGGCGCTCCCGGCATTCTGAGCCTGGTTGGCGGGACTCCGGCGGAGGCACTCGCCTATACACGTGAGATGAGAAACATAACCGTGGCTGTCCATCCCACCTATCGCATGCCGGCTTTGGGCTTCATGGGCACGTCAATAGGGATCGATATCCGCAAAGTCGTCCAGACTAATGTCGCCCCGATCATCGACACTGCCATCGCTCACAAAGACCCTGGCTATCCCATCATCGGGGCCGGGATGGTGCGCCCTCCGATGGAATGCTTCAAACAAGCTCTCATTGCCTTCGGCAGGAAATACAACGGGAGGTGATATGGCAACTGGTTTCGTGATCCGCAGAAACCAATACTATGACTCTGTCTTCCTGATGGGAGTCAACAAGCGGCTGTCCGATACTGCCGGCGTTCAACAGACCGCTGTCTTGATGGGCAGTGAGAAGAACAAAGAACTCCTGGACGATATTGGAATTCACGACCCCCTGATCGGCGCTGCTCAGCCGAATGATCTGATTGTGGTTGTGGTGGCAGACTCGCAGCAGATCGTCGATGAGATCTTGGGGGATCTGGATCAGGCCCTTCAGGTGATGACCGAAAGCTCCCCGGCTTCAGTCTGGCGTACCTTTGAGGACGGTCTGGCCCAGAAACCGGATGCTAACCTGGTGGTGATTTCCATCCCCGGAGAATATGCAGCCCGTGAAGCGCGGAAAGCCATCGAAGCCGGGCTGAATGTGTTCATCTTCAGCAGCAATGTGACGGCAGCCGAGGAGCTGGAGCTGAAACGCGCCGCATCTCAGAAAAGCCTCCTCGCTATGGGGCCGGATTGCGGCACGAGTCTGATCGGTGGTGTGGGTGTTGGGTTTGCTAACGCGGTCCGCCAGGGCACTATTGGTGTGATTGGGGCCTCAGGCACCGGCTTGCAAGAATTCACCACCCAAGTTCACAACGCGGGTCTGGGGATATCCCATGCCATCGGCACCGGCACCCACGACGTGTCGGACGAGATTGGCGGCATCACTACATTCGCGGCCCTGGATGCCCTGGAGGCTGATGCAAAGACAGAAGTCATCGCTTTTGTCTCCAAACCGCCCGGAAAACACATGCTTGCCAAGCTCCTGGCGCGCTTGCAGAAGAGCCAAAAACCGATTGTATGTTGTTTCCTGGGAGCAGACAGATTGCCCACAGCGGGCAGTCGGCTTCATCTCGCGACCACCATAGACGAAGCTGTTCTCCAGGCTATTCAGGTTGTGGGAGCTGGAACCGCTCGATTGAGTCCGTCCCTCACACCCGAAGAGTTGGCGTGGTGTGAACGCGAAAGGGCGGGCTGGTCCCCGGAACAGAAATATATGCGTGGACTCTTTGCCGGGGGTACGTTCTGCTTTCAAACTCAGCAAATTCTACGGGATGCGGGGCTGGAGGTCTATTCGAATGGACCCCTAGACACCAAGTTCCTGCTTGCCCATCCTGATCAGAGCAAAGCCCATACTCTGGTAGACATGGGTGATGAGTATTACACATTGGGCAAGCCTCACCCGATGATCGATGGTTCTTTACGGAAGATACGCATTGAGCGTGAAGCTCTGGACCCAGAAGTTGCGATTATTTACCTTGATTTCATCCTCGGCTATAACGCATCTTTGGATCCGGCTGGCGAGCTATTGGATGGGATTATCCAGGCCAGACGGACCGCCGGTAGACGCGGGGCTCACCTGACAGTTGTCGCATCCATATGCGGGACTGATGCTGATCCCCAAGATCTGAATCTTCAGGCCAGCATGTTGAGAGAGCAAGGGGTGATCGTTTTCAACAGCAATGCCAGGGCAGCGTTGTTCTGCGCCCAACTGCTGGGGACGAATTAGGGGGCTGCGATGGCGGAGACAGTCTGGAAGTTGCTGAACGAGCCGGTAGTGGTCATCAACCTGGGTTTGAGGAAGTTCGCCGAGAACCTGGAAGTACAAGATGTTGATGTTGTGCAGGTCGTCTGGACTCCCCCTGCCGGCGGGGATCAGGAGATGATCGATCTGCTGGATGCACTCCTCTAGCTACTCCGCGGGGTAGAGCAGCGGCAGCTCGTCAGGCTCACAACCCGCAGGTCGGTGGTTCGAATCCGCTCCTCGCCACCATCACGGACGACCCGGTCAGACGATCGGGTCGTTTGTGTTTCCCCTCTCAGTGGGCGGACCGTCGCCGCTGGCGGAAGCTGCTCCAGTGCTCGCGCAGCGGGATGTAGACGGTGGCGATCACGAGTTCGTCCAGATCACTGTAGTCGCACACAACATGGTCCGGCAGACTCGTGCTGCGATAGTTGCCGGCGACCAGGATCCTACGCCGCTCGGCGTAGCGCTCAACTACCTCGCCGGTCATCACAATGTAGATGATGTCCTTCCCTCGAACGCCCTCCTTGTGTCCTTCACGGAGGGCGTGGTCCGAGACGCGGAGCGCATAGCGACCGGCAGAGATGTCCTCTCGGTAGGGAAGTTCGCCGGGGGATCTAGTGGGTCTTCCTGCCATATGCTAGCTCTTTGGGTTTCTGCCGTGTGAGTAGGTCGCTACTCATCCGAAACACACCTGGTCGGATGGGGCTCGTCAATGATGGGACCAGGAAACGACAGACTAACCACGAGTCCTCACGAATCTACACAGGTCAGAACAGGAAAGCTCAGTGTGGATTCGTGTGATTCGTGGTTGCTTTCTCCGGCTACTCGTAGTGCAGGGCGTCGATGGGGTTGAGGTTGGCGGCGCGCTGGGCGGGATAGATGCCGAAGAAGAGGCCGACCGCGGCGGAGAAGAGCGTGGCCAGGGCGATGGCACCGACGGTGATGACGGCGCTGAATCCGTCCTCGCGGAGGAAGTAGGAGACCAACGTGGCGCCGCCGGCCCCAATCAGGATGCCGATGCCGCCGCCGAACAGTGAGAGCATGACGGCCTCGGCGAGGAACTGCCGGAGGATGTCGCGTTTGCGTGCGCCGACGGCCTTCCTCAGGCCGATCTCGCGTGTCCGCTCGGTGACCGACACCAGCATGATGTTCATGATGCCGATGCCGCCGACCAGCAGGCTGATGCCGGCGATGGCGCCCAGGAAGACGGTCAGGACGCCGGTGATCTGCTCGAAGGTGCCGATCAGGTCCGATTGGCTGATGACCGTGAAGTCGTCGGGTTGGCCGGGCGCGATGCGGTGGCGCTGGCGCAGCACCTGGGAGACCTCCTCAATGGCAGCATTCATGCGATCCTCAGAGGAGGCCTTTACATAGACGAAGCTGATGCTTGGCTCGCCGCGGTTGGTTCTCCGCGGGAAGATGCGGGTCAACGCGGTGGAGAGCGGGATCAGCACGATCTCATTCTCATTCTGGAAGCCCCCGCCGCCGCCCTTCTCCTCCAGGATGCCGATTATGCGGAAGGGCGCGCCGTTGAGGCGGATGACCTCGCCAACGGGATTGGGTGTGTCGGGGAAGAAGTACGAGGCGGTGTCCTTCCCCAGCACGGCGACGCGTCCGCGGGACTCCTCATGCGCCTCGCTGATGAACGTGCCGCTGCGCGTGCCCCAGTCGCGGACGATGGCGTAGTCAAGCGTGACGCCGCTGATCTCCACTCGCTTGTCCTTGCCGGGGGCGGTGACCTGGGCACTGCCCCGCACTAGTGGGGCCACACGGAGGACGTCGGGGGCCTCGACGGGATCGGCGATGGCGTCCGCGTCCTTGAGGGTCAGGTAGGCCGGTCGGTCCAGCTCTGCTTCAAAGGAGCCGGGGATGACGAAGAAAAGATTCGTGCCGATGGATTCGAACTGGCTGGTGATATAGGCTTGCACACCCTCTCCGACGGACATCAGGGTGATCACCGCGCCGACGCCGATGACGATGCCCAGCATCGTCAGTGCTGAACGCAGCTTGTTGGTAGTCAGCGCCCGCAGCGCGAGGCGGATAGCTTCCCAAGTTTTCATACGGCCGGTGCCTCAAGCACTTCGTCCTCCGCCTGGACGGGGTCCTCGACGTTCTCCCTCTTGAGGATCCTGCCATCGAAAAGCTGGATGACGCGCTGCGCGTAGCGGGTGACGTTGGGATCGTGCGTGACGAGGATGACGGTGATGCCGGAATCGTGGTTGAGTCGCTGGAGAATCTCCATGATCTCCTTGCCCGACGTGCTGTCGAGGTTACCGGTGGGCTCATCGGCCAGGATGATAGCGGGCTGGTTGACCAGAGCCCTGGCGATGGCGACGCGCTGCTGCTGTCCACCGGAGAGCTCGTTGGGTGTGTGGTGGAGACGATCGCCCAGCCCCACGGATTCCAGGACCTCACGGGAGCGCTTCTTGCGCTGCCTGAGCGTGGCGCCGGCGTAGACCAGAGGGAGCAGGACGTTGTCCAGGGCTGAGGTCCTGGCCAGTAGGTTGAAGCTCTGGAAGACGAAGCCTACCATCTTGTTCCGCGCCGCCGCCAGGGCGTCGTCGGACATCGTGCTGACGTCCTGGCCGTCGAGGACGTAGAGACCGTACGTCGGCTGATCGAGACACCCCAGGATGTTCATCAGCGTCGACTTACCGGAACCCGAGGGCCCCATGATGGCGACGATCTCGCCCCGGCGGACCGTCAGACTGACGCCACGGAGTGCGTGCACCTCGTTGTCGCCCATCTTGTAGATCTTGTGCAGATCCTCGACCCAAATCACGGCATCGCTGTGGCTCATAGGTATGTAAGCTCCCTCAGGTGTGGCCACACTATGGCCGCAGTGCGCCGGGGGGAGGCCCCTGGGGCTGTAGATCGAAGAGACTCACCGACTCGCTGACGAGCGCCACGCTTGAGCCCGCATCGATTCCGGAAAGCACCTGGGTCCAGGCCTCGCCGCGTGCGCCGAGCTCGATTGGCCTGCGCATCGGTGTGCCGCTGTCGAGACAGTAGCAGTACGTGAAGATCTCGTCGGAAGTCTGGTCGGTGCGGATGGCCCAATTGGGGATCAGCACCACGTTCTCCAGAACACCGGTGGTGATGCGTGCGCCAGCAGTCATGCCGTCGCGGATGGCGACACTGTCGGTATCCGCGAGTCGCGCCCGGAGGGTGTAGGCGATCACGCCCCCGGAAATGTTCGACAATGCGCTGAGACGCTCGGTGACGCCGGAGAGGGTCACATCTGGATAGGCGTCGAGTGTGAGTACCAACGGCTGACCCTCGAAGATGGCGCCGATATCGATCTCGTCGATCGTGAGATCGACGTAGACCGTGGTATCGTCGAGCAGTGTCACCGCAGGCCCGCCGCCCGGCCGGGCGGGGTTTGGTGGTGCACTCCCCGGCTGCAGATTGACCGCGGCGATGATGCCGTCAAAGGGGGCGACCAGTTGGGCAGATGCCAGGTCAGCGTGTGCCTGTTCCAGCGACAGCTCGGCCTGCTCGACCTGCAGCTCCAGGCTCTCTATCTGGTTCTCGTCAGCGCCCTGCTGGAGTAGCTCCAGATCGCGCGTTGCCTTCGCGTAGCGCTGGTTGGCGGAGAGCCATTGGCTCTGTGCTTGTTGGATGGCGACTTCGCTGCGCAGCTGCGTGATCCCGACGTTGCCCTCTGCTTCCATATACATCGCTGTGATACCCGAAGCATAGGCGAGCGGCAGGCCGTAGTCGTCCAGGAGGTCCGTGTATGTCTCGTACGCCTCTCGGGCATCCTTCTCGAACTCCTGGGCGCGTGTCTGGTCAATGGCGGCGCGAGCCTGTGCCAGTGCTGCGCTGGTGTCGGCTACCGCCATAGCTTGCACGGCCTCCCGGATGGCAAGCTCTGCCAGACGGAAATCGGCTTCATCCGCCGGCTCTTGGGCCTGTTGGAGGTTGAGTTGCGCCTGGGCCAGCCCCAGCTCCGCCTGCCTGACGCCGTCTGTGAGCGTGTCATCGTCAAGTTCGGACAGCAGATCGCCGGTCTTCACGCGATCGCCGACCTCGATGTTAACCGTACCAACGGTGCCCGGCGTCTCGAACGCGAGGTCGACCCGCCGCTCGACGACCACGTTGCCGCTGGACGAGACGGTGATCTCCAGGTCGTCCTGAACGACCTCGCCGGTGCGCAGCACCTCAACGACCTGCTCGGCGGCCTGCCGTTGACGGTTCAGGAGCCACAAGCCCCCGCCGACGGCGCCGGCCAGAAGCGCTACTGCGATGATCCATGTGATTGCTTTTCTCATATCCCTTCCCTGGTGCCCTTCTGCGGCGATAGCGCTGCTGCGCTATTGCATGGGCGGTCCGCCCATCGCGAAGAAGTTGAAGGGCACGCGCTCCTCGGCGACGAGGGCGACGGTGTCTCCCTCACTTACGCCGGAGAGGATTTCTGTATGGGTGTCATTGCGCCGGCCGGTCTCTAGGGCGCGACGGACGGGCGACCCGGCCTCAACGACGTAGGTGTAGATCTCGAGGGCGTCCTGGTCGATGCGAAGTGCCCAACTGGGCAGCAACAGGACGTCGGGGATCGTCTCGGTGGTGATGTGGACACTGGCGGTCATCCCGTCCATCACGCGGATCGACTCGACCAACCCGGTGAGCTCAACGCGCACCTGATAGTTGATGACGCCGCCAACGTTGGACGAGGCGGGCGCGATGGTCTCCACGACGCCGGTCAGGACCGCGTCGGGGTAGGCGTCCAGAATCACCTCAACATTCTGTCCCTCGGCGATGGCCCCGATGTCGATCTCGTCGATGGTCACATCGACGAAGTGGCGGCTGTCGTCAACGAGGGTGAAGGCGGATGCGCCAGCGATCTGGTACGTGCCTTCCTCAATCTCGATGGCAGCGACGATGCCGTCGTGGGGAGCGGCGAGAGCGGCGTTCTCAAGCGTGCGGCGCATCTGCTCCAGGCGGAGCAGTGCCTGCTCGACCAGTATCTTCTGCTGCCGCGCAACATCGGTGTCGGGCCCCTTTCGGAGCGTCTCCAGGATTCGTTCTGCTTGCACGTAGTTCATCTCGGCAGCCTGGAGCTGGGATTCGGCCTGCTGGATGGTTGCTTTCGCGCTCAGTTCCGCGGCACGCTCCTCGGCCTCCGCTTCAGCATAGGCGATCAGGGCATCGTCTTCACCCTTGTCTGCCTCGCGGGCATCGCGCAAGTTGAT
>CBFCZM010000054.1:0-10758 GCA_965602565.1 uncultured Anaerolineae bacterium | reverse complement strand
CGGGCAAGACCAATAACGTCGATCACTGCGCACGTCTGTGTCACTCTTCCACCGTTGCGGGATTGGCGACGGCGTTGGGCAGCGGCGCGATGACCAACTCGATCTCTGATGCGACGGAGGAGGCCAAGCTCTACTTCGTCGCCGGCTCCAATACCACCGAACAGCACCCGGTGATCGGCAGGAAGATGTTGAAGATGATCCGGGAGAAAGGTACCAAGCTCATCGTCGCCGATCCACGCCGGATCGAGCTGTGTGACGCCGCTGTGCTGCACCTACAGCAGCGCCCCGGCACCGATGTGGCTCTCTTCAACGGCATCATGTACGAGATCCTGGCGAACGGCTGGGAGGACAGGGCCTATGTCGACGCTCGCACCGAGAACTTCGAACCGTTCCGGGAGATGGTGATGATGTTCCCGCCGGAACGCGCAGCCGAGATCACGGGCGTGCCTGCGGAGAAGATCAGGGAGGCTGCCCGGCTGCTTGCGGAGAACAAGCCGACGGCTGTCTTCTGGGCGATGGGCATCACGCAGCACACCACCGGCACGATGAATGTGATGACGCTGGCCAACCTTCAGATGCTGCTGGGCAACATCGGTGTGCCCGGCGGTGGTGTGAATCCCCTGCGGGGCCAGAACAACGTACAGGGCGCCTGTGACCTGGGCGCTCTCTCGAACGTCTATCCCGGGTACCAACGGGTGACCGATCCGGCACACAAGGCGAAATTCGAGCAGGCCTGGGGTGTCGAGGGGCTCCCGGACAAGGTTGGCCTGACGATTGTAGAAATGATCAATGCGGCGCACGCAGGCGATCTGAAAGCGCTGTACGTGATGGCCGAAAACCCGATGACCTCCGATCCGGATCTCAACCACGTCCGCGAGGCGCTGGAGCGGTTGGACTTCCTGGTGGTGCAGGACATCTTCATGACCGAGACCGCCAAGTTCGCCGACGTCATCCTGCCCGGCGCCTGCTTTGCCGAAAAAGAGGGGACCTTTACCAACACGGAGCGCCGCGTTCAGCGCATCCGTAAGGCGGTGGCTCCCCCCGGCGTCGCACGACCGGATTGGGAGATCCTGTGCGATGTGGCGACGACCATGGGCTATCCGATGGCCTATCCTTCGCCCGCCGCGATCCAGGACGAGATCGCTGCGGTGACGCCCATCTATGGCGGTGTGCGCTATTGGCGTCTGGATGCCGGCGAGTCGTTGCAGTGGCCTGTGCGCGATGACGCGCATCCCGGCACGCCCATTCTGCACGTGGGTACGTTCACGCGCGGCAAAGGACTCTTTACCGCCAACGATCACGTTGAGCCGCGGGAATGCCCCACGGCTGAGTACCCGTTCACGATGACGACGGGCCGGGTGCTCTACCATTGGCACGGCGGCTCACAGACGCGGCGCTCCCAAAACCTGATGGCGCTCTATCCCGAGCCACAGATCGAGCTGCACCCTGATGACGCCAGCCGGCTGGGTATCGCCGAGGGCGACTGGGTCAAGGTGGCATCGCGCCGTGGTGAGTTCGTCGCCCGTGCCTGGTTGACGGATCGCGTGGCCCTCGGCTTGGTCTTCGGTACCTTCCATTTCCCCGAGGGCAACGTCAACTGGGCGACAGGCGCGTTCCTGGATCCCCAGGCGAAGATCCCCGAATACAAGGTGAGTGCCGTCCGGGTGGAGAAGGTGGTAGCGTAGCTTCATAACGGAGGGAGCGGGCAAGATGCCCGCGGTCCGACCGGATGCTGGGTCGCTGACCTGCTGAGGGTGATGACCTTGTGAAGCAATGATCAAACCGACGTACAGCGGGATCGTTCTCGCCGGCGGCGCGAGCCGGCGGATGGGACGCGATAAGCGTTTCCTGGATCTCAATGGCGTGTCGCTGCTGGAGCGGGTGCTGGCCCGGCTGCGTCCCTTGGTCTCAGAGCTGATCGTCGTTACCCGAGATCCAGAGCCGCTAGCTGGGCTGGATGCCCGGGCGGTGACGGATCGCTATCCGGGGATGGGTGTGCTGGCAGGCGTGCACGCGGGGCTCAGTGCGGCGCGCAACGACTGGGCCTTTGTCGTCGCGGGCGACATGCCGTTGCTCAATCATGCGCTGCTCCAGGCGATGGTCGAGATGGCCGACGCCGCAACCACCGATGCCGTGGTGCCCTGCTGGAACGGCATGTTCGAGCCGCTCCACGGACTCTATCGCGCCGCTGTTTGTGCTCCGGCTGCCGAGCGGGCGTTGATGGCCGGGCGACGGCGCATCATTGCCTTCTATAACGAGGTGCGCGTTCACGCTATGCCGGAGACGGACATCGTTCGCTGGGACCCGTCGGGGGATTCATTTTCGAACATCAACACGCCTGAGGAATGGGGGGCCGCGCTGAGGCGGTTGTAGCTGCGGCTGCGGCCGGCACCAAACAGGAAAAGAGAGGCCCTAGGGCCTCTCTTTTGAGTAGCGGGGGATGGATTCGAACCACCGACCTCCGGGTTATGAGCCCGACGAGCTGCCACTGCTCTACCCCGCATCGTGCTGAGAAGGGAGTATACCAGGCTTTGACGCTATGTCAAGGGCAAATCCGGGTGACAAACTCCCTAAAGGGTGCTACACTCAAGGTGTATCGTGCTTCGCGGATACCCTTCTCACGCGATTGGGAATGCTTTGCCTCGTGTTGGCGTTGACGATGCCCGGACTCGGCGATGGGGAGTAAACGATGCGTAACAAAGATAGGCAGTTCAAACGTCTGCTTCTGATTCTGATGCTGCTGGTGACGTTGTCCTGTGACGCCGTGGCGTCGTTGATGCCCGGTGGCAGAACGCCCACAGCTGAGCCGCCGATGTTGACCGATACACCTCCGCCGGAGGACCTTCCGCCTCTGCCGCCCCTTCCGGCCCCCGAACTGCTCTTCCGCGCGCCTGAGGTCAATGAACTTCAGGCGCTAGATGCCCCTGTCGAGCTCGTCTTTGACCAACCGATGGATCAGGGCAGCGTGGCGGATGCGTTCAGCATCAAGCCGCGCGCCAAAGGTGAGCTTGTCTGGACCGATGCACGCACGCTGCATTTCAACCCCGCCTCAGCACTCGATCGCGGTACGACGTATCAGGTCCTGATTGACAGGACGGCCCGGAATACCGAGGGTGCTGCGCTGGTGGAGCCCGTCTCCTTTGACTTCGATACGATTGGCTTTGTGGAAATCGCCGAGGTGCAGCCGGCGCCGGGAAGCGAAGCTGTGGACGCGGATACGACGGTGACCGTGATTTTCAATCGTCCCATCGTGCCGCTGACCTCGCTGGACCGTCAGGGAGAGCTGCCGGAGCCTCTGCTGTTCGACCCTGCTGTGTCCGGCGAGGGAGAGTGGCTCAACACTGCCATCTACCGTTTCCGCCCTGAGGGGGGCTTCCTACCCGCTACCACGTATACGGCTCGCGTTGCATCCGGTCTGGCGGATACCCAAGGCGCCGTGCTGGAAGAGGCCTACAGCTGGGTTTTCACCACTGTGGGACCTACTGTGGTGGCGTGGTCACCGGAGGACAACGCAGAGTATGTCGGCCCGACCGATGTCATCAGCGTGACCTTCAACCAGCCGATGGACCACGCTTCGACGGAGGCTGCCTTCAAGCTGGCCATAGATGACCTTGTTGTGGACGGCAAGTTCGGCTGGGAAGGAGGCGTGACCGCGACAGATGAGGAGATCTTGGTCTTCACGCCGGCGGCACCCCTCCCGCGGAATGGTGTGGGCCAGGTGACTATCCGCGCTGCGGCACGCGCAAGAGCTGGCCAGGTCACACTGGGTGAGGATTTCCCGTGGCTTTTCTGGACCATTTGGGATCCCGGGGTTCTGGACACAACACCGTACGACGGTGCGCAGAATGTTGAGCCTTACAGCGACGTTGAGATCACCTTCGCCAGTCCAATGGAGCGCGAAGTCCTGACGGAGTACCTCACCATTATCCCTGAACCGACCGAGGTCTATTCCTACTGGCGCTATTCTGACACCTCGCTGCGTCTGAGTTTCCGCAAAGATCCGGCTACGCCCTACAGCGTTGAGCTGAATGGGGATTACCCCGACAAGTACGGGGTGGCGTTGGGCGAGGACCTGCTACTGCGCTTCACCACAGGCGACCTGAGTCCCTACGCGAGCCTGAATACGCTGGGCAGCATCGGTTCGTTTGACGCCTACACCGACACGGTCCTGTATGCGCAACATCGCAATGTCACCCGCTTGGACATAGCCATTTACCAGCTGCCGTTGGATACGTTCATGCGGCTGCACGGCTATGGAAGCTACGATTATCGCAAGGATTTCAGTCCCTCGCCCGGCGACCTTATCAGGGCGTGGTCGGTGCCGATCACTGTCGAGAGAAACACGACGTTCCTTCGCGCTATCGATATGGTGGATGACCAGGGACAGCAGTTCCCGCCAGGGATCTACTACGTGGCGCTGAGCGCACCGGAGGTTCTAGCACTCGACCCCGATAGGGGGCCGAAAACCTATACGTTCTCGCGAAGTCGCATCAACCTGGTGATGAAGCAGGCGAACAATGAGTCGCTGGTGTGGGCCACGGATCTGGCGACCGGCCAGCCGGTGGGTGAACTCCCCGTACGCTTCTTCGAAGATGGATGGTCCGAACAGGGAGCCGGATGGACCGGAGACGATGGCCTGTGGGTAGCCACGGACCTTCCTGATGCCGACCTCTGGGATGACTACTTCGCTGTTGCCGGCGAGCCGGGTGATGAGGACTTCGCCATCGCCTATAACGATTGGGATGACGGCATCCGCTCTTGGAACTTCGACCTGTACAGTGACTACGGCGCCGGTGGACATCTGGGCTACCTCTACACAGATCGGCCCATCTATCGCCCCGGGCAGACGGTCTACTTCAAGGGGATTGTCCGGCACGACGATGACGTCGATTACACGATCCCGTCGGAGATTGCTTGGCTCGACGTGCGGGTGAGCGATCCTCAGGGCACACAGCTCTACTACGAGACGCTGCCCGTGAGCGACATGGGGACGTTCTTCGATGAGCTGACGCTGGGGGGCGAGGCTCCCCTGGGTAGCTACTTCGTCCAGGTCCAGGGTGAGGAGTGGGACTTCTACGCCAGCACCAGCTTCCGTGTGGCCGAATACCGGGCACCCGAGTTCCAGGTCACGGTTGATACCGGCCGGGACGCTTACCGGAACGGCGAGAGCATCGACGTCGCCGTTACGGCGACCTATTACTTCGGCGGCCCTGTGGCCAACGCTGAGGTGACGTGGAACGTCCTCAGCAGTCCGTACAATTTCCGATATGCGTGCCCGGTGGGGACACAGTGTCCTTCCTACAGCTGGACGGACTGGGAGCTTGAGGGCGATTATGGTGAGAGCTACGGTAGCTACGGTCGCCTGATCGCTCAGGGCACGACGATGACGGATGATCAGGGACGGGCCTTCTTCCAGGTGCCGGCCGATATCGCGGAGGAGATCAGCAGCCGCAGGTTCACCATCGAGGTGAACGTCTATGACATCAATCAGCAGGTCGTCAGCCAGCGGACAGCCACCGTGGTGCACAAGGGGGAGTTCTACGTGGGTGTGGCGCCGGAGTATCGCGTGGCGCAGGCCGGTACCGCTCAAGAGATCGCCCTTCTGACCGCTGACTGGGATAGTCTGCCTGTCGGCAGTGTCGATTTGGATGTTGTCGTGATGGAACACCGGTGGTACAGCGTGCGCCAGGAGGCTGAGGACGGCTATGCCTACTGGACCTGGACGACCGAGGACATCCCGGTCTATACCACAACAGCCAGAACCAATGGCCAGGGAGAGGCTGCGATTACGTTCACGCCCGAGTCTTCAGGGAGCTATCGCATCCGTGCAACAGCTGAGGATGATCTCGGCAACGAGATTCGCAGTAGCACCTATCTCTGGGTGTGGGGAGGTAGGGAGACGATCTGGCGTCGTGAGAGCACCAATCGAATTGACTTGATCACAGACCGCGATGCCTACGCGGTCGGCGACGTCGCCGAGATCCTCATTCCCTCGCCATATAGCGGCACAGTACAGGCGCTGATCACCATCGAGCGCGGGCATGTCCTGGAGACGGAGGTGCGAGAGCTGGCTGGAAGCACCGAGGTGCTCCGTATTCCGATCCGTGAGACGTACGTGCCCAACGTGTACGTCTCCGTGATCCTGATGCAGGGATCGGCACAGTCATCTGAGGCATTGGCCAGCTTCAAGATGGGCGAGGTGGTGCTTGCGGTTTCTACTGAGACGAAGCAACTGCAGATCACGCTGACACCGGATCGCGATGTGAATGCCGGCGCGGGCACGCCCGTGCACTATCGCCCGCGCGAGACGGCGATCTATGACGTCCTGGTCACCGATAACGAGGGCAATCCTGTCGAAGCCGAGCTTTCGCTTCGTTTGGCAGATCTCTCGGTGCTGGCGCTGGCGGATGAGGTAGGGCCAACGCTGCTGGAGCGGTTCTGGAGTGAGCGTGGATTGGGTGTGCGCACCAGTATGCCGTTGGCTGTGGCGATGGAGGCGTACAGCCGTGAGTTGGCGCCGGGTGCGAAAGGTGGTGGCGGCGGCGGTGGGGGGATGGAAGATGGCTTCATTCGCACGCGGTTCGCCGATACCGCATTCTGGGAAGCCGTCGTACACACCGGTGCAGATGGTCGCGCCCGTGTCGAGGTTGAGTTGCCGGACAACCTAACGACTTGGCGGATGCAGGCGCGCGCGATCACGGAGGAGACGCTGGTCGGTCGCGGTGAGGTCGATATCCGCACGACCTTGGATCTGCTGGTGCGTCCCGGGTTGCCGCGCTTCTTCGTGGTTGGGGACCAGGCAGAGATTTCGACGATCGTGCACAATAACACCGCCGATGATGTCTCTGCCGAAGTTGTGATCGCCGTTGACGGGCTGGCCCTGGAAGGGCCGAGTGAGCAGCAAGTCGGCGTGCCGGCTGGAGGGCAAGTGAAGGTCGTCTGGCCGGTCACGGTGCTGCCCGGGGATGAGGTCACCGTGAGGATGGAGGCGCGCGGTGGGTCGCTCTTCGATGGGCGGGAGGACACGCTTCCCGTCTATCACTATGCAACACCTGAGGTCGTTGCCACAGCCGGTCGCTTGTCGGAGCCCGAGGCCCGCCAGGAGGTGATCCAGCTCCCGGCGGCGTTCGACGCCTCGCAGGGTGAGCTGACGGTCCAGGTGGATGGCTCCTTGACTGCCGCGACGCAGGATGCGCTGGGGTATCTCGATAACTACCCGTATGAGTGTGTCGAGCAGACGGTAAGCCGTTTCCTGCCCAACGTGTTGACCTATCAGGCGTTGGAGGAGATGGGGATCTCTCGACCTGAGCTCGAAGGGGAGCTGCGCAGCCAGGTCAGTCTGTCGCTGCAGCGGCTCTACAACGAGCAGCATTACGACGGCGGTTGGGGATGGTGGGTGAGCGACGAGAGCGATTCCTACCTGACCGCTTACGTGCTGCAGGGGCTGTTGGAGGCCCACCGCGCCGGATTCACCGTCGATGACAATGTCATATCGGAGGCTGCTGCTTTCCTGCGTGAGAACCTGCCCTCGCTGCCACGCCAGGCGGACGCCTGGCGCGCAAACCGCGTAGCCTACCAGCTCTATGTTCTGGGTGAGTATGTCACCTTGATCGATGACGCCGAGCCCGCCGGTGAGCTCAACCGGGCCATCAAGCTCTTTGGTCAGCGCACTCAGCTCGACCAGTACGGCAAGGCGATGCTAGCCGTGGCTCTGGGCCTTCTGGAGCCCGAGGAGGATCGCCGGGTCAAGACGCTTATGTCCGACCAAGTCGGCGACATCGTGATCAGTGCCACGGGGGCCCACTGGGAAGAGGCATCCCCCGACTACTGGAATATGAACACCGATACGCGCACTACGGCGATTGTACTGTGGGCGATGGCCCGGCACAATCCCGAGAGTGAGCTGCTGCCGAATGTGGTGCGTTGGCTGATGACGGTGCGCCGCGAGGGCTATTGGGAATCCACCAATACCACGTCGTGGTCGTTGATGGGCTTGATCGCCTATATGCGCGCGACCGGTGAGTTGCAGGGCGACTTCAGCTTCACTGTGATGCTCAACAGCGAGGTCTTGCTCACGGGAGATGTCAACGAAGAGACGATCGATGAGAGCCGGCAGATACAGGTTGAGATCGCCCAGCTCCTGGTGGACCGCGGCAACCGTCTGATCATCGAGCGCGAGCCGGCGTCCAGTGATCAGGCGGACGCAGACGTCCGTGACGGGGAGGGGCAGCTTTACTACACGGCGCACATGCGCTACTTCCTGCCGGCAGAGGAGGTCAAGGCGCTGGATCGCGGCATCATCGTTGCCCGCCAGTACAGCCCGGTGGACGCCCCCGAGACCTACGTGAATGAGGCGCGGGTCGGCGATATCATCCGGGTCAAGCTGACGGTCGTCGCTCCCACCGATCTGTACTATGTGACGGTGGAGGACCCTCTGCCCGCGGGGTTCGAGGCCGTGGACGTCACCCTGAATACGACGAGTGTCGTCGGCCAAGCCCCCACGGTTCGCAACCTGACGGCTGAGGAGGAGGACACTTGGTACCGGTGGTATGGGTGGGGCTGGTGGTGGTTCTCGCACTCCGAGATGCGGGATGAGAAAGTGACCCTGTTCTCCTCCTACTTGCCTCGCGGCACCTATGAATACAGCTATGTGATGCGCGCGACGTTACCCGGCACGTACAATGTCATCCCGTCAACCGCCTATGAGATGTACTTCCCGGAGGTCTTTGGGCGCAGCGATGGAGGGACGTTCACGGTCATCGGTGAGTAGGCAGTGGGTGCGCTTCTGACTGGCGGCAAGTGAGGAGATCTGATGGATCGTATCATACCCACGATTAGTTTTCTGTTGCTCAGCTTGATGGTTGTCGTTCTCCTGGTATTCACAGTCTATCAGTCGTGGGTGGTGCACTCTCTGTGGGGCTTCGTCGCGACCTTCGCGCTTGTGGGGGCGCTTTGGGAGATCCTCTGTGAGAGCAGACGTGTGCCGTGTGTTCAGTTCAGCGAGGTTCTGAACCTGCACAGCCTGATCACCGCGGGCAGCGTGGTCGGCGGCGCATTGATCGCCTACTGCCTGAGCGTGGATGTCGGGCTTGGTGCCGTGACCGCTGCGGCCTTGGTCGCGCTGGTCGCCGCCTTGGTGGTGCCGGACTACGCCGTGTCGATGTACTGCGGTTCCTTTGTCGGCATGACCTCGGCTCGGCTGCTGATCAGTCACTGGGATGTGGCCATTGCAGGTGGTGTCGCTGCTGCCCTGTATGTCCTGACGTCCTGTGCCTATCCCGGTTTCGGCGGCAAGCTGGGGACGATCGCCTTCACCGGTTCCGTCTTCACGGGGTTGGGGTTGGATCGCGAGTTCTTGATCACGGAGATTCCCGAGCAGCCTGTTATCCTGCTGATTACCGTCTGTGCTGTTGTGGCGACTGCCATCACCTACTGGCTCAACGTGGTCCTCGGGCACGGTCCGGTGATGGCCTCCGGCATTGTCGGTATCGCCGGCGGTTTGGTCCTGCCGGCGATCTACCCGGAGATCGGCGGAACCTTGGCCGTCATGGCCATGTGCGCCTCGTTCGCCGGCATGTCCAGCAGCGCCCATTTTCCCCGCTGGACGATGATGTTGGGAGTAGGCTTGATCACCGGGTTGATCTTTGTCAACAGCATGCCGCTGTTGGGCGGGGCCGGCGGGAAGCTCGGCACTATCGCGTTCGGCTCTGTGTTGGCGGTGCGCGGCTACTACGATCTCGTTGAGAGATCCAGACCGGCTCTAGCCTGTGAGGCGGAGGAGCCCGTCTAGCGCCGTGGATCGCGGGCCTCTTGCCCGCAACTCTGCTCATACCGCCGCTCTGGCTCAGTGGTGCGACTGTGCGCGTAGCCGAGCGCCAGAGCGGGCGAGACGCCGGACATTGGCATGCCTTCGGTCCACAGAAGCCGATGTCGTTCGCGCGAAGTGTACAGACGAACGTAGTTCCTGTTCAGCAGATGCGCGGCAGTTGGGCCCCCGTGAGCATCTGCACGATCCGGCGGGCCCCGTAGGGCGTCTCCAGGACGACGTGGCGGTGGGTGTTGGTCACGCTGCCGATCGCGGTGGCGTTGTGGCCCAGGTCGTGCCGGCGCAGGAGGTCCAGCGCGCGATCGGCGCATTCCGCTGCTACCGCGATGACGACTTTGCCCTCATTGGCGACAAAGAGCGGATCCAGCCCCAGGAACTCACACGCGGCCCGCACCTCCTCCCGCACAGGGATGTCCGCTTCAGTCAAGTGTATGCCGACCCTGGCCGACTCCGACCACTCATTGAGCACGGTGGCCAGGCCACCTCGCGTGGCATCGCGCATCCAGTGGATTTTGCCTGGCAGCGCTTCCAGCAGGTCGCCTATCAGGCCATTGAGCGATGCTGTGTCGCTCTCTAGTGTTGACTCGAAGGCCAGCCCCTCGCGTTGCATCATCACCGCCATACCGTGGTCGCCGACCGTGCCGTTGACCAGGATGACGTCACCCGGTTGTATGCGATGTGGACCCAGGTCGACTCCCGGCGGGATCACGCCCACGCCTGCCGTGTTGATATACATGCCATCGGCTGCGCCGCGATCGACGACCTTCGTGTCTCCTGTGACGATCTGAACGCCCGCGGCTCGCGCTGCCGCAGCCATGGACGCCACGATGCTGTGGAGCACACCGTAGTCCAGGCCCTCTTCCAGGATGAAGCCTGCTGTCAGATACAGTGGTCGCGCGCCCATGACGGCCAAATCGTTCACCGTGCCGCAG
>CBFCZM010000053.1:0-10803 GCA_965602565.1 uncultured Anaerolineae bacterium | reverse complement strand
TACCCGCGTCTATTACCCAAACGGGCCATTTCAGGTATCCGCCAGCGGACGCATCGCTGGGCAAACAGTGAGGGCCTTGCAGTTCTGGCCCAGACCGGGCCGGACAGAGCGTCTGACTGTGGGCCAGAACTGCCAAGGTGCACCACAGGATGGCGGCATGCAACTCGGTAGTCCAGCAGCTGAACATACCTAGATGCCCAACCATCCTGTGACGCACCCATTGACAAGGGCTGTGCGCTTCTTATAATGGCTGCCACACCCTGTGAGGATTGCCGGGCCACGATCCATGACCTTTGACGTCTACCGAGAGCCGAGAGAGCTGCTTCTGGAGTCCCTGACCGCCGAGAGCATCCGCCATTGGCTGGTCCCATTGGGCTTCGAGAACTGCGAAGCAGCGCACCGCCGCCTTCTGCGCATTGCCGCAAGAGCAGAGGGGAAGCGGAGCTTTGGCGACCTGCTGCCCTACCTCTTGACCATCCTCTCAGAGACCGGCAACCCGGATCACGTACTGGTCAACTTGGAGCGCTTCATTGAGGCCACCGGCGCGGCACCGGAGAAGCTCCACTACCTGGCGACTAACCTGAGGGCGACGGAGATCCTGGTCAAGCTCTTCGCCGGCAGCCAGTTCCTCACCGAAATCCTGCTGCGCAATCCTGAGTATTTTGACAACCTGGCGGAACACCAACGTCTGGCTCACGCCAAGACCGCTGCTGAGTTCCGTGCCGGTATGCCAGCCCTGCACGGGCCCGTTGACGACACGGACTACCTCGACGGGCTGCGACGTCGCCAGCGCTGGGAGCTCCTGAGAATCGGTACCTGTGACCTACTCGGCCTCTTCGATCTGCCGGTCGTGACTGCGCAGCTGTCCAACCTGGCCGACAGCCTGATCCAGGCGGCGCTGTCATTTGCCGTAACCCAGGTACGGGGGATTCCAGCGCTGGATCACTTCGCGGTCCTGGCACTGGGGAAACTGGGGGGACAGGAACTCAACTACAGCTCCGACATCGATCTGCTCTTCCTCGCGGAGAGGGATGCCAGCGACTACCGGCAGCTGGGGGAAAGCCTGATCTCTGCGATTGCCGAGGTAACGAATGAGGGGTTTCTCTACCGGGTGGATATGCGTCTACGTCCGTGGGGACGGTCGGGGCCGCTGGTCACTTCGGCGCGGGGCTACCTTTCCTACTTGGACCGGCACGCCCGCGTGTGGGAGAAGCAAGCCTTGCTGAAAGGGCGCACCGTAGCCGGCAATCTAGGCACCGGCAAAGCGTTTCTGGAAGATGCGACGCCCATTGTCTTTGGCACCGCCGCCGATGAAGCCCGTGAGAGTGTGCTCGCGATGCGAGATCTCACCGAAATCCGCCTGCAGCAGAAAGGCCTGGGCTGGGGCGAGGTCAAGCAGGGCAAGGGCTCCATTCGCGATGTCGAGTCTGTCATACAGTACCTGCAGCTGGTGCACGGCGCGGGACAAACGTGCGCCCGCAGCCACAACTCGCTGGACGGTCTCGGACGCCTATCGGCCCTGGGATACCTCGCCGCCGAGGATGGGCGGATCCTGAGCGACGGCTACATCTTCCTGCGTACGATTGAGCATCACCTGCAGATGATGCACTACCGGCAGACCCACAGTCTGCCGCAGGATACTCGCGCCCTCACGCAGCTGGCTCGGCGGCTGGGCTTTGAGGGACCACAGGCTGGAGACCAGTTCAAGACACGCTATGAGCAGCACCGCGCTGCTATCAGAACAGCCTACTTGAAGTACTTGGGAGAGAGACCCATGGACGAATCCAGACGAGTGCCCGCGATGAACGATGTCAGCAGCGCTCACGTAGCGCGGATGGATGCCTCCTATACCAGTGTCTTCTCCCCAAAGGAGATACAGCATCATGCACACCTGGCCGCGCGCATCGATCGTGACACGCTGGCTCAGGTAGAAGCAGAGCTCCTGGATGACGACTATTGGCGTGTGACCGTTGTCGGATATGACTATCCCGGAGAGCTCTCCCTGATCTGCGGCCTGCTCTTTGGATATGGGCTCTCGATCGTCGAAGGTCAGGTGTTCACCTACAGACCAAGTGAAGAAGCCCAGGACACACGGCGCAGCGCACGCGAGCCGCGCAAGATTGTGGACACCTTCACAGTCCAGGCCATTCACGGCGGCGTGGATGAGACTACCTGGCAGGCCTACACCGATGACTTGCGCAAGCTGCTGCGCAAGATGCAGGCTGGCAAGAGTCAAGAGGCCCAGGGGACACTGGTCAAACGGGTCGCGTCGGTGATTCCCAATGAAGCGTCTACCGAATCCACGCTCTACCCTGTCCAGATCCAGATCGACAACGATGCCTCAGAGGACTATACCGTGCTGCACATCAACGCGCCAGACACGATGGGGTTCCTCTATGAACTGACCAATGCGCTGGCCTACAGCCGCATCTACATCGCGCGTGTCAATGTCGAATCGTACGGGGGGCGCGCACACGACACCCTCTTCGTGACCGACGCAGACGGCCGCAAGATCGAGTCGAAGAAACGCCGGCGCGAGTTGCGGGCTGCTGTGGTTCTGATCAAGCACTTCACCCACTTGCTGCCCCATACACCGGATCCTGAGACCGCGCTACTCCACTTCCGGGAGTTCATCGGTCAACTCTTCCGGCAGGCCAACTGGCCCGATGAATTGGCCTCACTGCAGAGTCCGGAAGTCCTGAACCGGCTGGCACGTCTGCTGGGCGTCAGCGAATTCCTATGGGACGACTTCCTCCGGATGCAGTATGCGAACCTCTTCCCTGTGGTTCGCGACGTCGATGCCCTGCAGACCAAGAAGTCCCGGGAGCAACTGCAGATCGAGCTCCAAAGCGCCCTGGCGCTGGTCCACACCAGCCCGCTCCCCCCGACGGAGAGCAGCCAGTGGCAGACGACCCTGAATGCCTTCAAGGACCGCGAGATGTTCCGCATCGATATGCGCCACATCCTGGGCCATACGGCGGAGTTCTGGGACTTCTCAGAGGAGCTGACGGCGCTGGCCGAGGTGATTGTCAACGCGACGTACCATCTGTGCCACGAAGATCTCAGAAGCCAGTACGGTACACCCTACCTTGAGAACGGCCGGATCAGTGAGATGGCTGTCTGCGCGCTGGGGAAGTGCGGCGGGCGCGAACTGGGGTTTGCTTCCGACATCGAGCTGATGTTCCTCTACAGCGGCAACGGCATGACCTCCGGGCCGACGGTGGTCTCCACCGCGGAGTTCTATGAGAAACTCGTACGGATGTTCCTTCTGGTCATCCAGGCCAAGCGCGAGGGTATCTTCGAGATCGACCTGCGCCTGCGCCCCTACGGCAAGTCCGGTAGTATGGCCATATCAATGGAATCCTTCCGGCGCTATTTCGCCCCGGACGGGCCGGCCTGGGCCTACGAACGGCAGGCATTGGTCAAACTGCGCTCGATTGCGGGCGACGCGGCCCTGGGCCAGGACATCGTGGCTCTGAGAGACGCCTTCATCTATAGCGATGGCGTCTTCGATGTCACAGCAATGCGGGCCATGCGCGAGCGCCAGATCCGGCACCTCGTTGCCGGCGGGACCTTCAACGCCAAGTACAGCCCCGGCGGGCTGGTCGACATCGAGTACCTTGTCCAGGGATTGCAGATCCGACACGGACACGAAGATCCATCGTTGCGTCGAGCCAATATCCGCAGCGCTATGCAGGCGATGGCCAACGCCGGCCTGCTCGCTGAACGTGACTATACCCAGCTCCGCAAGGCCCACACCTTCCTGAGATGGCTCATCGACGGGCTCCGGATGGTTCGCGGCAACGCCAGGGACCTCACGGTGCCGCCCGTAGAGAGCGAGCCCTTCGCCTTCCTGGCCCGCCGGCTTCGCTACGGTAGTGACGTCACACGGCTTCACCAGGACTTAACTACCTACACGACATCAGTACAGGCGCTCAACCGGCGGCTACTTGAATAGGGCGGCATCTACTCGCCCACGGGGGAGATATCCGGTATATTGGGGGGGGAATCGCACCCGGAGAACTATGTCAGACACACACAAGACAGTCACCTACACAGCCGCAGGCGGCGTCGTTATCGACGAGAGCGGCGACCGGGCCCTGCTCCTGATTCGACCTAGCCGTGATGAAGTGCGCCTTCCCAAGGGTCACCTGGAGCCCAATGAGTCCATGGCCAAGGCCGCTTTGCGCGAGACGCAGGAAGAGACCGGCTACGGAGACTTGGAGATCATTGCTGACCTTGGCGAGCAACTGATCACTTACCTCTTCAGCGGCAAGCGGGTGGAGCGTACGGAGCACTACTTCCTGATGCAGACCCGCACCTCCCGGCGAGTGGAACGCTCCCACGAGGATGAGCAGCAGTTCTTCACAGTCTGGGTACCATGGGATGCAGTGGAGGAAAACCTCACCTTTGAGGCTGAACAGGAATGGGCGCGACGAGCACGGGAAGCGTGGGAGCACAGCAAGTGACCACTGCAGACCACCTCTACGAGAAGACCTTGGAAGTGCACGAGCGCCTCGGGAAAGCATACGGCGTGCCGGAATGGCATCCGGACCTGGCCCCTGACGCCGTCGGAGCACTGGTCAACACCATACTCAGCCAGAACACTAACGATCGCAACCGTGACGTCGCCTACGACCGGCTCCGGCGGCGGTTTCCAACGTGGGAAGCCGTACGCGACGCGCCCGTAGGGCATATCATCGATGCTGTACGGCCCGCCGGTCTTGCGCCCACCAAAGGTCCGCGCGTTCAGGAGGCCCTGAGAGCCATTGCCGACCGCCAAGGCGAGATCTCCCTGGCGTTCCTGCGCAACAAGCCGCTGGAGGAAGCGCGCCGGTGGCTATTGACCCTTAACGGCGTCGGCCCCAAGACGGCAGCCATCGTGCTGCTCTTCTCGATGGGGCGTCCGGCATTCCCGGTGGACACGCACGTGCACCGCGTCACCAGACGCCTGGGTTTGATTCCCAACTCGACGTCGCGCGAGAGGGCGCACGAACTCCTGGAAGAGCTCGTTCCCGAGTCCTTGTACTATCCGTTCCATCTCAATGTGATTCACCATGGCCGCACCGTGTGTGTGGCCCGCACCCCCAAGTGTGAAGCGTGCATTCTCAGAGACGTCTGCATCACCTATGCGACGCAATCTGAGGAGTCAAGATAACGATGAATAGGGCGGAGACACGGTTTCAGCTGCTGCCCCAACACGCCACTGCCTAGCGGTGGGCAGGACCGTGCTCTCGATCTCACTCAAGGGTTACCCGTTCCCGCGCTGCTGGCCGCGACTGTGACTCACCCCTCGCTGCTGCATCCTGGGAAGATCGATCTGGTGAGTCCGGTGGAGGAGTGGATGACCTTTGTCCGGCGAATAGAAGTGCAAGAAACGACAGACATGGCGAGAAAGCCGGCGGTGAGTTTACTGTGTTATGACGGCCCTACATGGCAAAATGCAATGTGTTAACAAATGACCCAACTTTATCCACAGGGATGTCCACATCCGCACCAGCATATATGGGTGACATCATCGCCATGGATGGCGCATCTAGGGTCAGCACAGATTTCTCTCCACATACAGGGTCGCAAGATTAAAGTTTATACCTTTTTAAGGCAATAGCGGAGTCCGGCCATTGCTAGATGGCGGGCTTTTTGGTAGAATATCCATGGTGATCCGAGGTCGTCGCCGCCCATTCGACGCAGAACTCAAGCCAAGGACCATGGGCCGACAGTGTGAGCACCATTCCCGGAGCAGTTTTGCCGCATCTGGGTAACCACAGACATCGCCGCACTTTGCAGAGCGCAATTATGTGAGAGTATCCTGGTACTATCATTGTTCAAGAGGGCGTACATGGATAAGATCAATCCTCAGAGATTATGGCAGGCGACCCTGGGCGAACTCGAACTGAAGATGGCCCGCGCAACCTTCGATACTTGGCTGCGCGACACCCACAGCATCGGCCTAGAGAACGGAAGCACCTTGGTGGTTGGCGTCAAGAATGGTTACGCAGTAGAATGGCTGGAAAATCGGCTCTATCCGGTTATCAAACGCACGCTCACCCGCCTGACAGATCAGGATGTGGAAGCGCGCTTTGTGGTATGGCAGAGCAAACGCCCGGGCGAGAGTATCACGGCACTTTTCCGAGAAAGGGAATCAATGCCCCAGCAACTGCCACGTGATCCCGGCCTCAATGCTGACTACTCATTTGCATCTTACGTCGTTGGCCCGAGCAACCGTTTGGCGCAGGCTGCCTCGCAAGCGGTCGCAGAATCCCCCGCCGAGGCCTACAATCCCCTGTTTGTTCACGGCGGTGTGGGTTTGGGAAAGACGCACTTGCTCCACGCCATCGGGCATCTCTGCTACCAGAAAGGCATGCACGTGCTGTATGTCACTTCCGAGACCTTCACCAACGGCCTGATCGAGTCAATTCGAACCCATACTACGGAGCAGTTCCGGGAGAAATACCGAACGGCCGACGTGCTTCTGGTTGACGACATCCAATTCATCGCCGGCAAGGAGAGTACACAGGAGGAGTTCTTCCACACCTTCAATGCACTGCGGGATAACGGACGCCAGATCGTGATGAGCAGTGATCGGGTCCCCAAAGCCATGGTAACGTTGGAGGAGCGACTGCGCTCACGCTTCGAGTGGGGCCTCATCGTGGACATTCAGTCGCCGGACTATGAGACGCGTATGGCCATACTGCAGACCAAGGCCGAGAAGCTCGACATCGAGGTCCCCAACGATTTGCTTAGCTACATCGCGACAAACGTTGAGAGCAACATCCGCGAGCTCGAAGGAGCGCTCAATCGCATCATTGCGATGAGCCAACTCACCCATCTCCCGCTGGACGAGAACGTTGCGGAGAAGGCCCTGGCATACCTGCTGCCCAACCGCCCGGAGATCTCCGCCGAAGATATCCTCAAGACCGTGGGGGTCTTCTATAATGTAACGCCCGAAGAGTTTCGCAGCTCACGCCGCACCCGCCGCATCGCCCAGCCGCGCCAGATCGTGATGTACCTTATGCGGGAGGAAACAGATGCGTCACTTCCTCAGATCGGCGCCGAGCTTGGCGGACGCGATCACACCACCGTGCTCTACGGCTACGAACGCGTACGAGCGCGCGTCGAGCAGGACAATCAGTTCAAACGTGAACTGATGCTGCTGAAGGGGAAGCTCTACGGAGACAACTGAGCCGCATCTCACCATCCGTCGAGAATACGGGCACGAGGCCACGCCCGCCGCTGCACATAGAGGAGACGTCGGCACACAGAAGCGCCGACGTCTCCTCTGTTAAGTCCAAGGGTCTTGTGATCGTGCAGGACACTAAGGTAGAACTCTATGGTTACAGGCCTGGCCGCAGTTCCCCTGATTGTAGTTCTCACGCTTATGGTAGGCTTCCGCTGGAGCGGATCGAAGGCCGGGGCCGCCGGGTGGATCTCCGCATTGGTCATCGCCCTCCTCAGATTCGGCATCGGCCCGGAGGCCCTCTTGTGGGCCCAGGTCCAGGGCTTTTTCCGCGCCGCCTATGTACTCTACGTCATCTGGGGGGCACTGTTCTTCTTCCGCGTGACCGAAGCTGATGGCACGCTCCGCTCGATGAGCGTGATACTCAGGCAGTTGGCACCCGGACGCATACTCCAGCTGTTGCTGCTGGCGTGGGGATTCACGTCTTTCCTCCAGGGCGTGGGTGGCTTCGGGGTACCGGTCGCGGTGGTCGCGCCGATCCTCGTCACCATGGGATTTCCGGCACTGGACGCTGTGGTGATGGCCTCCCTGGGGCACAGTTGGGCAGTCTCATTCGGCTCGCTGGGGGCTTCCTACGAGGCCCTGGTGACAGCCACCGGCATTGATGGCGCCGTCATCGCCCCCTGGATGGCCATAGTGCTCGGCCTCGTGTGCTTCATTGTGGGCTTCATCGTCCTATGGATCGCTGCAGGCAAGAAACTACCGCGGAGAGAGATCATACCGATGCTATCCATGGCCACTGCCATGGCGCTGGTGCAGTACCTCTCGGTGCAGATTGGCATCGAGAACATTGCAGCTATGCTGGGTTCGCTGGCCGGCATACTCGTGGGCGCGGTGTGGGCCTCCGTGCGGCGCAGACAATCCGACGAATCCCAGATACCGTCCCTGTCCGCGCAACAGATGCTCCTCAGGATGCTGCCCTACTTGCTGCTGATTGCGGTGATTCTCGCCGTCAACTTCGTGCCCTTCCTGAACACACTGCTGAACCGCTGGGTCGTGGCGATCCGGGTGCCGGCGCTCACCCTGCAGGATGGCACGCAGATCGCGGCATCCCGAACCAAGGGCATCTCCGTCTTCGGCCACCCCGGAGCACAGCTGGTCTTTACCGCCCTGATCGCGCTGCTGCTGGCCAGACGACGCAACAGTCTGCCCGCGGGCAGTGGGGAGAAGATCCGTAGGGGTGTGCTCAAGAGCGGCACAAAGTCGACGCTGGGCATCCTGGCTATGATGGCCATGGCAACCACTATGCAAGCCAGCGGGATGGTGTCAGAGCTCGCGACAGCTATGGCCGCACTGGCGGGGCAGTTCTTCCCCGTGATGTCGCCGTGGATTGGCGCCTTGGGTGCCTTTATGACCGGCAGCAACACCAACAGCAACGTCTTGCTGGGAGCATTCCAACTGCAGGTCGCTCAGGCACTCGGGTTGCAGGTTCCGCTGATTCTTGCCCTGCACAACGCCGGTGCTGCGGCAGGCTCCATTTTCGCGCCTGCCAAGATCATCGTCGGCTGCAGCACCGTCGGCCTGAGCGGTGGGGAAAGCGAGGCACTGCGCAGTACGACACGCTATGGCGTGATCGTCATCGCGATCCTGGCGGTGGTCGGCCTCGTGATCACGCAGTTCGCACCTGTAGGCTAGTACGACAATAACTATCTATACACTCAGCTTGTGATGCGCAGCCCGCCGGTGTATAATGAAGAGGACTTCATCACAGGAGAGTGAGCGTGCGAAGATGGCATCGCGAAGGATCTTGGTCGCTGATGATGATGTGGATGCCCTGAGGCTCGTAGGATTGATGCTTGAGCGCCAGGGCCATGAGATCTTGGCTGCCGCCAACGGGCAACAGGCTCTAGAGAAAGCCGTTGAGACCCAACCGCACCTTATCATCCTGGATGTGATGATGCCAGATATAGACGGATACGAAGTTGCAACCAGGCTTCGCAGCCATCCCGCCACAGAGTCGATCCCGATCCTGATGTTCACCGCCAAGGCCTCGGTGAACGACAAGATCGTCGGATTCCAAGCAGGCGTGGACGACTATATGACCAAGCCTGCACACCCGCGCGAACTGGTTGCGCGCGTCGAAGCGCTGCTGGAGCGTCAGCCATCCAGCGAGGAGGAGTCTGAGCAAAACCACATCGTCGGCTTTCTCCCCACCAAAGGCGGATTGGGCACGAGCATGCTGGCTTTGAACACAGCGGTCGAACTTCGCCGTATGCATCACAGCATTCCCGTCGCCCTGGTGGAACTCCGCGAGGGCTCAGGCACGATGGCGCTCCAGTTGGGCTTGAAGGCCCAAGGCGGCTTGTCGGGGCTGCTTGAGCAGCCGCAGTTGCACATCACCGAGGGAACGGTGCTCAGCCATATGGTTAGGCACGCCACAGGGCTACAGGCGCTCTTCGCCGCAGCCAAACCTTGTGGCACAGGCCCGAAGCTGGACAAGCAACACGTCCACACGATCCTGAGATACCTCAACAACCAGTTTCACTACATCCTACTGGATCTGCCGCCGGATCTGAGCGCGCCCTACGAGGAGGCGCTGAGGCTCTGCGAGTGGATCTTGGTGACCGTCGAGCCGAATCGCGTCGGCATGGCATTGGCCAAGGAAGCCTTGGAGGCCCTCGACGGACTGGATATCGGCAACCAGAGAGTACGCATCATTCTGATCCACCGCGTGCCGGCCGCAGGCTCCCTCAATCGCAGCATGGTGGAACAGACACTGCAACGTGAAATGATAGCCAGTATACCACCCGTACCGGACTTGGCGCTGGAGAGCATTCAGAACGGCAGACCAATCGTGGAGATCCGACCTCATAGCCTGGTCACGCAACAGATACGCCGCGTCGTGCAGTTCATCGTGACCGATTGAGACCAACATCATAGCAGCTGATAGAGACATGCATCCAAAACAGCCTCACGACCAGGATAGCACCATAGCCACGCTCGAGCGGACGATCAGCACCCTTGAGAAGCTCCTGAACATCAGCCGGCGGCTCAACTCGACGCACGAAATGCGCCCATTACTGCAGGAGGTCGTGGCGTCGGCAGAGGAACTGACCAACGCAGACGGCGCCTCGATCCTCCTGATGGAAGGCGGCGACACGCTGCGCTTTGCTGCCGCGTCCGGTCCGGAATCTGCCACACTCCAGAACACGGAGGTGCCACTGGACACGAGCCTTGCCGGCTGGGTCGCAACACACCGTGAGATGATCATCGTGGAGAATGCCCAAAGCGATTCGCGTATGTACAACATTGATGCCATCGATGCCACGCAATCGATCATCGCGGCACCGATGCTGTTCGGCTCGCAAGTAATCGGTGTCCTGGAAGCGGTCACGACCAAGACGCGCCACGAGTTCACTCCGGAGGACCGGGAGACGGTCGCCACACTGGCCGGCGTGGCAGCGGTAGCAGTAGAGAACGCTCGGCTCTTTCAGCAGAGCGATTGGGTAGCCGAGGTCGTCCACGAGATCCGCTCCCCACTGACCGCCATTCTCTCGTACGCGGATCTGCTGCTCCGGCCGGACCTAGATGATCGGACTCGCGAACAGGCCATCACCACCATCCAG
>CBFCZM010000052.1:0-10840 GCA_965602565.1 uncultured Anaerolineae bacterium | reverse complement strand
CGGCAAAAGATCGCGCTTGTTGACGATCAACATCCCGGCCTCCTCAATCTGCTTGTCAAAGACATAGACCACGTCATCACTGAACGGCATCGGTTGATCCAGTAGACGACGCCGGAGCAGACGGGCGTCCGCAAATACCGTGAAACTGGCAGGCTCGCCCAGTTCTGAGCGCCCCAACTCCAGCAGCGGTTTCACCACCGTAGCCACGATATCTGCACAAGACCCCACGGACTCCGCAAAGATCACGTCCGGATGCGCGGTCGACTTGAGTAGCGTTAGTTGCGCATCCAAGTCACTGTAGTTGCAGCAGAAGCAACCCCCCGTCACCTCCACGGTCGGCACACTGGCGCTCTGGAAGAAAGCAGTGTCCACCAGATAGCGCCCCTGATCGTTCGTGACCACTCCCACCCGTTTGCCGCCGACCATCAGGGCCCTTGCCGCGCCGATGATCGCCGTCGTCTTGCCACTGCCAAGGAAGCCGCCAACTACATGTAGGTCCACAACAGTCCTGCTTTCCGTGAGCAGACAGGTAAGGGATACAGGCCAAAGCACCAAGATCTCGTACCAGCCTCTACCTCAGCGCACAGTCCCCCAGCCCCTATTCCCTCCCCCCAGGGAGCCGTTTCTCAATCTGCTCCAGCAGCTCGCGGTTGCTGGGAATGATGGAGGAGTAGGTCAACTCACCGTTGATGTAGATGCTGGGCAGGTTCTTGACCCCCAGTTTCATCATCCGGGCGACATTCTCCTTCTTCGTGAACTTGTACTCCACCATCTCCACGCTGCCCCCGAGCTCACCCGTGGCCCGCACGGCAGCGTCCCGCATATAGCTGCACGCCGCACAGGTATCGGAGTCCAGTGTGAAGACCTCCACGAGGGGCTTCTCCAGGTTGAGATAATCGGGAAGGACCACGGCATCGAGATCGAAAGCCTCGGACTGGTAGTTCTCCAGTATCGCGCTGGTCCCCGCTGGGTCGCGCACCGCCTGGACCACTCCCACGACATTCTCGACAGGCACATCGTAGGGCATATCGCAGCCCGGCGCCAGGATGTAGTTCTGCGGCACAGCCAACTCTCCGCTGTCGGTGGTGGGCGTGACTTCGGCCAACAGATCCACCACGAACTTCATGTTGTCTGGCTGGGACCCCAGCAACATGTGGGTGGTGAGAGGGATATTGCCGCCGATCGTGATGTTGTAGCGATCCGTGACCTCTTTGGCGCTGGCCAAGTCGATGTTCTCGTCGATGGAGATCGAATCCGGTCCGGTCTGGCACATCACGTCGATGTTCTTGGTCGCATCGCCGCAGACGAAGAAAGCCGAGAAGGCACCCTTCTCCCGAATGAAATCAAAGGTCTCGGTGTAGGCCTCCAACAGCAGCTTCCTGAAGTGACGCGGTGAGATCTGAGAGACTAACGGATCCACGATGGCGATCACGTCCATCCCGGCGCCAATATACATTTCCACCATGCGCTTGGCCACAGTCACGGAATAGGCGATCAGGTCACGGAGAAACTCTGGCTGGTCGAACATGTCCATGAAGATCTCGGTACCGCGCAGGTGGGAGGCCAACGTGAAGACGCCCGTGATCAGGCCATACAGCGCCGTGGTCTCCCCGACTTCTGCTTTCATGCGCCGCATAACGTCCAGAATCATCGGCAGACGGCCATCCGTAGCTTCCGGGAGATAGCCGGGGACCACCATGTCTGTGGCCAAAGGGTGCGAAGCCACCGTCGGCGGTGCCTTCTCGGCCCAAAGCAGATCGCATCCGAGGATCTCAGCCTCGACCTGCAGATCGAACACCACCGGCTGCCCATCGGGTCCGTAGGTCCGGTTCACGGCCAAAAGGGCCTCGAACAGCTTATCACCATCGGTCAGCACTTCGTTGGCCGAGTACCCCAAGAGCTTCCCGGCGTGGACTCCCGCAAAAGGGACCCACGGAATAGCATCAATGTGCTCATGCTTGAGCGCGCTGAACAACAACGCCTTACCTGACACAGGATCTACCTCCACGCTATTGGTCTTGGCAACGCTAGGTACTGAGTTCTATGCTTGATCCCCGAGAAAGCAACCGCGGGATCTCCACAGCCATATGCCGATCTTGCACAGAAGGGATAGCGGTCTCCGCCGCGAGAGCTTGCGCGGCCTCACTGACGGTGCCCAACTGCAACCTAGGCATACCCGGAGGCACGAGACACAGCCACGATATCGATGCTCCCCGGCACACCCATCAGACATACGTAGCACGACCTACCAAGGACCTAATCCGCAAAGGGATTGACCGGGATCACATCATATCCGATCCAGAGCGAAAGAGTAGGCACACGATGCGCCGCCTTGGCGGGTTGCGTGACATCGCATAGATGGCAACCGTGCGGCGGCCGACCAGCAGATAGCCTGGTTCAGCATCATCCATTGTGCTACCGCCCTCCCGTTGCTGGCGAGAACTGGAACCCCGACTCCGCAGGCCTGTGCCCAGACTCTGTCGAGTTTCGCCTCGCAACAGCCATTCTCCATTATATGGGCAAACGGCGCCATTCTGCGGACAGCATAGGGCCATTGGGGGGACAAACCACGATTGTGGCCACAGCCGTCGACCAGGGATCTGCCGCCGGAGGGCATCTCCTTGATCCAGTAGCAGACTGGTTGACAGATCAAGCGAATCTGGTATGATTCTTGGGCGGGATGCAGCAGAATCCTGAGACGGACTCTACGCCTGGATTTGCTACGAAAGGAATCTGGGCGTTTCCTATGCGATGCGCGCAATGCGCATGCTCAGGCGGCTCATCCCAAAACACGCGTAGCTGAAAGGAAGTATACTACGATGAACGAACGTGAAATTGGTGTTGTGAAGTGGTTTAATGCGGCCAAGGGCTACGGCTTCATCTCGCGTGAAAGCCAGGAAGACGTCTTCGTCCACTACTCCGCAATTCAGTCCGACGGTTTCAGGAAGTTGGTTGAAGGACAGCAGGTTGAGTTCTCCCTCGAGGAAACCGACAAGGGTCTACAGGCGAGCAACGTCGTCGCTCTGTAAGCGACACGTATCACGCCAATCGAGAAACGTGTGAAGCCGTCTGATCCAAGATCAGACGGCTTTCGCTATCCTCAGTTCAATTGCCCAGGACGCCCCCACGGCTTGGCCGGTCTGCACGCTGTCAAGTTCCACCGCACCGGTCACCACTGCCCTTGTGACAGCTCGACAGGTCAGTGCGCACGCATCGCGAACCTCGGGCCCGGGATTCGTCATCCCAGTGACGGATGAGTTCACTACCCAGGCCAAATGCGATAGCCCTGTGGACAGCATGCCCTTGCCCCTCTGCTGTTCCGTATTATGATAGAGTGACACTGCACAAGATGAAGACTCGATAAGTTTGACCGCACCATTCGCAACAGGATCGGCTCTGTTGGTTGCGACAAGGTCTGCCCAAGGGGCAGGCCTGCCCTTCGGGCTGGTGTACCCGCACCCGCGCGGGCGCCGGCAACAACTTGTTGAGTCTTTTTCTGTGTCTTGCTTCATCCATAGCTCAAGGAGATAGAGAACGACATGGGTAGGATTCGCAGATTGGTGTTGGACACACTGAAACCACACGATCCCAGTATCATTGACATGGCCGATCAGCTCAGCGATCTCGACGGGATCTCTGCGGTGAACATCAGTATCTACGAGATGGACCGCAAGGTTGAGAACGCCAAGATCACGATTGAGGGCGACTCCATTAGCTACGAGATCGTCTCGGAGCTGATTGAGGAAATGGGGGGCGCCATTCACTCCGTGGATGAAGTCGCGGCAGGCCGGCACATCATCGACGATGCTCAGACGCTACTAGACTGATGCCGTGATCGCGGCTCAGGCAGCCGGCAGAGCCGCCAATCTCTCACAGATCTCGACCACGCCCGGAACGGAGGGGCATCACCTGCTCTCTGGTCGACGTGCTCTCTCCGTTCGTGGCGACGCTCGTTGTGCGAACCTCGCTTTGTGGGCGGCGGGCTGCCGGAACTCCACCGGGCCTACCACAGCTGACCGGCAGTGCACTTCTGACCCTTTTGGCCTGGGCCTCTTCTTGGGAAGTATCAACGAGGAGAGAATAGCGTGTTACGGTGCCACGACTGTGGTGTCCGAGGGGGCATCCATCCGCATCAGTATATAGCTGGGCGAGCACTGGGATTTTTGACATCGCTCTGAACAATGCTATGATTTGCCCCGCTGACGCTGGCTAGGACAGGCGCGCCGGCTGATGCTGGCCCGCTCAGTTAGCGGCCTGCACCGGCAATGTGAGCTCGCAAGCGTACACCCAACTGGAAGGTTGCGGATACTGCCATGATGGAGAAGCTGCGCGCACAGAAACCCATCTACACGATCTTGGTCGCCGTGATCATTGCCACAACCCCCTGCTACTGCCTCGGGTTTGTAGCACTGGCGATTCGCCCTTCCCCGCTCACGCCTACACCGGTCCCCGCGGCCACGGAGACTGCTCTCCCGGACGCCAGTGCCACGCCGTATGAAGTTGGCCCCGGCACCGGAACACCCTCCAAAACGCTGCAGCCGACCCCAACGCAGTGGTTTCCGCCTACCAAGACACCAACACCGACGGCAACAGAGACGCCGCTGCCGAGCATGACGCCGACCGATACGCCGACGCCGACGCCCACCAGCACGGCGACACACACGTTGACCCCAACGCCAACACTGACCGCCTCGCCCACGCCAACGCTGACCGCCTCGCCCACGGCAACGGAGACGCCGCTGCCCACGGCGTCTCCAACGCCAACGACTCTGCCATCCTTGACGCCGACCGATACACCGACGCTGACGTGGACACCGGAGCCGACAGTCACTATCACGGCAACGGTTGAGATCACGGCAACAGCCACCATCACGCCCTGACACGAGGAGACCCCTGGATACCCACGAACTGCTCCGAACCCTTGCTGACGCCCCCGGACCTGCTGGACGAGAGAGCACCGTCTGCGATATTCTGATGGGTCTCTGGCGGCCGCTGGTGGATGACATCCGCGTGGACGCACTGGGCAACCTCATCGCGCTGCAACAAGGTACCTTGCCGGACACCGGCGACCGGCGAGCCGTGATGGCCGCCGCCCATATTGATGAGATCGGCCTGATTGTGACCGGCATCGAGCGCGGGTTCCTGCGTATCCATGCCCTCGGAGGTGTGGATCGCCGTGTTTTGTTGGGACTGGAGGTTCGCGTCCACGGACGCAGTGAGCTCCCGGGCATCATCGGCAGTCGCCCCCCGCACGTGCTGCCGGTTTCAGAGCGTCGGAAGGTCATGCCATGGCACGAGCTCTTCGTGGATGCGGGCCTGCCGGAGGATGAAGTCAAGAGACTGGTACGGGTGGGCGATCACATCACCATACACCAGACCGTGACGGCCCTCAAGAACGATCGAGCAGCAGGGAAGGCGATGGATAACCGCGCCTGCGTTGCTGCACTGACGCTGGCCCTGGAGGCCCTGCGCCATCGCACTCACGCGTGGGACTTCTACGCCGTGGCCACCGTGCAGGAAGAAGTAGGTGTCAAAGGCGCTATCACGAGCGCGTATGGCGTGGCGCCCGACCTCGCTGTTGCTCTCGATGTCACCTTCGCTACCCAGTACAACGACAGCGACCCAGGTGCGTTTGAGCTGGGCAAGGGGCCGACCATCGGCGTAGGCCCCAATTGCCACCCGCAGATCGTCACCCGTCTGAACGAAGCCGCAGCTGCCGATGAGGTCCCCACAACCATCGAACCGTTGCCCGGCTCCAGCGGTACCGACGCATGGGGGATTCAAGTGGCCCGTGAAGGCATCCCGTGCGGCTTGATCTCCATCCCGGTACGCTACATGCACCAGCCGGTGGAGATGGTTGAGCTAAAGGACATCGAGCGCACGGGCCGGCTGCTTACCAGCTTCGTAGCCAAGCTGGCGAGCGATTACACCCCGACGTGGGAGGATGCCGCCGCGGCGGACGCTGAAGAGGAAACTCCCTCTGGCAAAGATGCTGCCGCCTCAGCGGGCGCGTCAGAGGAGGCGCACACATGAGCGACCTGGTCACCCACCTTGAGGCGCTGTCCAACGCGCCGGGCATCTCCGGCGACGAGATTGAGGTGCGCAGAGTCATCCGCCCGCTGATCAAGGATACGGTCGATGATCTGCGCGTTGATCCCATGGGCAATCTCATTGCCTACAGAGCCGGCACAGGCGCATCGCCACTGCGCGTGCTTATCACGGCGCATATGGATGAGGTCGGCCTGATGGTCATCGGGCACCACAAGGACGGCTCTCTCAAGATCGATGCTGTTGGCGGCATCCCGGCCAGACTGCTCCCCGGCCTGAGCGTGCGTGTAGGCAAGAAAAGCATGCCGGGCGTCATCGGCCTTCAGGCAATTCACCGCGCCAGCGGTTCCGACAAAGCACCCACCATCAGCCAACTAGCCGTTGACATCGGCGCCAAAGCCAAAGACGAAGCCGAGCGCCTCGCCCCGGTGGGGACATCCATCGTCTTTGCGACGCGTTTTCAGACAATTGGCAACAGCTGTCTGGGGAAAGCATTCGACGACCGCGCCGGCTGTGCCATTCTCGTCGACCTTCTGCTGGGAGAACGATTTCCCTTTGACGTTTATGGCGTCTTCACCGGGCAAGAAGAGGTAGGACTGCGCGGCGCAGGCGTGGCTGCCTACACAGTCGAGCCCGACCTTGGCGTCACCCTGGAAGGTACGTTAGCCGATGACCTGCCCAAGGAAGAAGCCGATGTCAGCCCCACCACGGAGCTGGACAAGGGGCCGGCCATCACTGTTATGGATCGTTCCTACATTACGCCGCCCCGCCTCTTGCGCCACTTTGTGCACGTGGCTGAGGCAGAGGGCCTGCCCTACCAGTTCAAGCAGCCCGGCATCGGTGGTACGGATTCCGGCGCGGTGCATCGAGCCAAAGCCGGTGTGCCCGCTATCACCGTGGCAGTTCCGTGCCGCTACATTCACAGCCCGGTCTCGCTGCTGCGCCAAAGCGATCTCGCCGCAACGGCCCAGCTCGTGAATGCCGCCGTCCGTCGACTTGCCACGCAAGATCTGAGCACCACAGACTAACTGCGCAAGCATGGCACGCGAACAGTGCACACAGACACTGCGCACGTCGATCCATGCACAGCGCCGCTGAGGCACCGAAACCCGAAGACAAGGAGAAGACCTTGGATCTCACGCTACTGGAGACACTAACACAGACATTCGGCCCATCGGGCTACGAAGACGACATCCGCCGCGTCATACTCAAGTCCGTCGAAGCCTTTGCTGACAAGACGCGCGTTGACCCCCTGGGCAGTCTGGTTGCCTACCGCAAGGGTACCGGCGAGACGCCCAAGAAGATCCTCCTGGCTGCCCACATGGATGAGATAGGTCTGATGGTCACGCACGTTGAGGAACATGGGTTCCTCCGCTTCACGTCCATCGGCGGCGTGCGAGCCCTGTCCCATATCGGGCAGCGGGCCAGTTTCGCCAACGGGGTAACGGGGCCGATCTATCTGGAGCGTCAGGATCCTCCCAAGCTGCCGGCGCTTCACCACCTGTATGTAGACGTTGGTGCGACCAGCCGTGAAGACTGCCCCGTTGGCGTCGGGGAGACCGGCGTCTTTGTCGGGCCACTCGTGCAGCAGGGCACCCGGTTGATCAGCAAGACGATGGACGATCGCGTTGGCTGCTACATCCTCATTGAGGTGCTGCGGCGTTTGAGGGATTCCGCCAACGATGTGTACGTGACCTTCACCACGCAGGAGGAGATCACCCTCTCCGGGGCGCGCACGTCCGCCTTCCGCATTGATCCGGATATCGCGATCTCATTGGATGTCACCGCTACAGGCGACACCCCGAAGGCGCTGCCTATGGACGTCAGCCTCGGCAAGGGGCCGGCTATCAAGGTGAAAGACTCGGGCATGATCGCGAGTCCACGTGTCCGCGATATGCTGGTTGAGGCCGCAGAGCGAGCCGGCGTGCCCTACCAGATGGAGATCCTGGTGGGCGGCACGACGGATGCCGCCGCAATGCAGTTGGTGCGGGGCGGCGTGCCCAGTGGCTGTCTGAGCATACCCTGTCGCTACATTCACAGCACGGCGGAGATGGTGGATCAGGCCGATGTGGAAAAGGCAATCGGGGTCATGCTGGCCTTGCTCAGCAAGCCGGTCTAGATAGACTCAAGAAGACGCTCGTCTGGACATGTGGTGCAATCGCGTCTTCCTCGGTCGTATTCCTGTTGACAATGCTCCTCGATCTATGCTATCATACACGCATTGCTTCCCAGTCCCGAGGGTAGGAGGAGAATCAAGGAACGAAAGCACGTCCAGCGAATGGCCACGCCCATGCTGGTGACGGCTTCGTCGCTTCTGACTGCATATGCTGAAGGAGTTGCAGATGGACAAGAGCCGGCTAGCTATCAGTATGCAGGACCATGGGCGCTCTGGGACTACGCGTGTCCAGATGATGTTGGTGCGACGGTGAATGCTCATGGTGGAGGCCTTGTTGCTGGCTTCCGGAGCATGGTCTAGAGGAGGCTGGGTGGAGAGCTTAGAATTAGCTAACCGGATCGTAGAGGTCATTGTCGACAAACAGGGAGAAGATGTACTAATTCTGGATCTCACGGACGTCACGACGTTTACGGACTTCTTTGTCATCTGCACAGCCGGTAGCCGTCGACAGCTTGACGCAGTCCGGAGCGCGGTCCGTGAGACTATGAAACAGGCCGGGGAGGCCATGCACGCCAAGAACGTCGAGGGTGACTCCGACGCAGGGTGGATTCTCATTGACTATAACAGCGTGATTGTGCACCTCTTCAGCGAAGAGATGCGTGCGTACTACCAGATAGAAGAACTCTGGCGGAACGCACGGACCGTTGCCCACATACAGTAATCCGGTCTCGTCGGGACGGGTGATCAGAAAACACTGCCGGAACCCGGGACTCAGCTGAGTCCCGGGTTTCGTGCTGAGGGCGAGATTGGCACTCTGTTGACACGTCTGACAATCTGAGTATAATCGTTCTGATGAAGCGGAGGGTAAACCAAGCTCCAATGCAGAGCTGGCGGTCCTACCTCAAGTGGTTGAAGCCAGGTCTCGGCGTGAAGCGCTGGCTGTTATTCCTGGTCCTCGGCATCGGCTTGCTGAGTCTGGGCACGGCAATAGCGTTGCGGGCCCTCTATCCCCTCCCTCAGTTCTTTTACTTTCTGACATTGCAGTTCTTGCCACGCGGGTTGAGAGCCAGTGTTGTCGTCATCATGGGGATCAGCGCGATCGTCTACGGCTCTAGGGGACTCTACCACGCAATCCTGGAACCCTTTTCTGTGGGCGCTGCTCAGTCCATCCCGGAGGTCATCTACGATTACCGGCGCCGGGGACGTGGGCCCAAGATCGTTGTGATGGGCGGAGGCAACGGCCAGGCAGCATCACTGCGCGGACTCAAGGCCTTCACCTCCAACCTCACCGCAATCGTCACGGTTGCCGACGATGGAGGATCATCGGGGCGACTGCGCCGGGACATCGGCATTCTTCCGCCGGGAGACTTCCGAAACTGTATTGCAGCTCTCGCAAATGACGAGTCCCTTGTCACGCGCTTGTTCCGCTATCGCTTTGCCGGCGGACAAGACTTACGCGGACATAGCTTCGGCAACCTGTTCATCACGGCGATGGCCGGAGTGACCGGGTCGTTCGAATCTGCGCTCAGGGAATCCAGCGAGGTCTTGGCCGTTCAGGGCCAAGTACTGCCCAGCACGCTGGAGACGGTGATGCTGTGTGCCGACATCGCACGCAAAGACAACGCGCCTGTGCGCGTCTGTGGCGAATCCGAGATTCCGAAGGTCGACGGTCGCATTCTGCGCGTCACGCTGGATCCGGCAGATCCCAGTGCGTATCCTGGCGCCATTCAGGCGATCCTTGCGGCTGAGTTGATCGTCATCGGTCCAGGCAGCCTCTACACCAGCGTGCTGCCAAACATCCTGGTGCCGAAGATCGTGCTGGCGCTTGAGGCGGCGCCGGCGCCCAAGGTCTACGTGTGCAACGTAGCGACACAACCGGGTGAGACGGACCACTACACGGCGGAAGCCCACCTCAACGCACTGGAACAGCACATGGGCAAGGATGTGATTGACACTGTCCTGGTGAACTCCCTGGTGCCCAGAGGAAAATCCTTCGGTGACGGCGTCGAATGGGTCAAGCCGGACATCGCAGCCCGCGGCAGTCAACGGGTGGTCTATGCCGATCTATTGGATGAGATCCAGGCAGGGCATCACGACAGCCAGAAACTCGCGCGCGAGCTACTCGCAATGCTCAGGTAGGGGTTAGAGATGTGCGATTGGTGACCATGCCAATGGATGATCGCCAATCCTGGATTTCTAACCAACGGCATATCTGTAGACACAATAAGGAGTAACTATGACTACGAAAGTCGGGATCAACGGTTTCGGCCGTATCGGGCGCCAGGTACTACGCGCGATTATGGAGCTCCACCCAGATGAGTTGGAAGTGGTCGCCGTCAATGACCTCTTCCCCACCTCCACAAACGCGCACCTCTTTAAGTACGACTCCAGCTTTGGCAAGTTCGACGGCGAGGTTAACTACACCGAGGACAGTCTTACCGTCAACGGTCAAGGTTTTCGCCATCCGCGACCCCGAGGAACTCCCCTGGGGCGAAATGGGCGTCGACATCGTCGTTGAATCGACCGGTTTCTTCCGCGACCGAGAGGGTGCCGCCAAGCACATCACCGCCGGCGCGAAGAAGGTCATCATCAGCGCCCCCGCCAAGGGTGAGGACGTCACCGTTGTGCTCGGCGTCAATGACGGCGACTACGACAGCGAAAAGCACAACATCATCT
>CBFCZM010000051.1:0-10868 GCA_965602565.1 uncultured Anaerolineae bacterium | reverse complement strand
ATCGCGTGCTGCGTAAAGGCGGTATAGTCGATCCCATCGATGCGGATTGCACCGTCCGTGGGCTCGTAGAATCGACAGATCAAGTTGACGATCGTCGACTTTCCGCCACCGGTCGGCCCGACCACGGCAATATGCTCGCCCGGAGCAACGTGCAGGCTGAAATCTGCGAGAACGTCCTTGTTCTCCTCGTACCTGAATCCCACGTGGTCAAACTCAATCTCGCCACTGATATCCCCCGGATCGAAGGAGCCCTCGTGATCCACTACATCAGGAGTGGCATCGATGAGCGCAAACACGCGTTCTGCCGAAGCGACGGAGCGCTGCATCTCAGCGTAGACACGGGCCATGTCTTGGATGGGCCACATCATAAACATCAGGTAGCTCAGGAAGGCCTGCAAGCCCCCGACTGTCATGCCGGCGACCTGGAACTGAAGGCCGCCGTACCAGACAACGGCGCCGGTACCCAGCGCACCGACGATCTGGACAGCCGGCAGGAACAGCGCGGATAGCCACGCCGCACGATATGCAGCCCGGTACATACCGGAGGACTTCTCTCGGAAATCCTCCAGGTTTCGACGCTCCCTGACCAGGGCCTTGACCACCCGCACACCGCTGATGCTCTCGTTGTAGGCTCCGGTGATTACCGAGTTCAGCTTACGGACCTCGCGGTACTGCACGAGAATCCGTTGTCTGAACCAGAAGGCCAGAGCGATCATCACCGGGACGATCAAGACCACGATCAGACTCAATCGCCAGTTGATGGTCATCATAAAGATGACTGACGTCGTGATATTCAGGGCAGCCCAGATGATGTCAATCATCCCCCAGGTCACCAGTTCCGAGATCCGACCGGAGTCTGAGGTCACGCGCGACATAATCCAGCCCACCGGCGTCTTGTCGAAATAGGAGAAGGACAGCTCCTGGAGGTGGTTGAACAGCTTCTTCCTCAAGTCGTAGTGCACTCGCTCACCCAGCGCACCGGCCAGGTAGATGAAACCGAAGACAGTCAGAGCCTGCACGACTGCGAGCCCGCCATAGCGAGCCAGAAGTTGTACAAGACGTACCTGATCCCCCCTGAGAATGGCCTCATCAATGATCTGCTTGCCGAGGTAGGTGAAGTAGGAGTCAGAGAACGACGTCCCCGCAATCATGATCAGGAACCCGACGGCCCAATGCCAGTAGGGTCGCACCTGAGCCAGCATCCGCATGACGATGCGCCCATTGAACTTAGCAGTGAATTCCTCTTCCTCGAACTCATAACTCACGGTCGTACTCCTCGTGTTCCGGACCACAGACACCACTGTGGTTTTGGATAGCCTAATGTTGGTGGCAATGGCTCAGGCTAGGACCCGGTAACCACCGGCCCAAACTCGACCTCGTGACGGACCTCTTCCTCAATCTGTGATTGGATGTTGTAGATGTCGCGATAGAGTCCGTCCTGCTGCGCCAGTCCAGCGTGGGTGCCGCTCTGAACGATGGTGCCCTTGTCAAGCACCAGAATGAGATCGGCGCTCATCACGGTCTGGATGCGATGCGCAACCAGGAACGTTGTGCGACCTGCCATCAACCGGCCCAGCGCGCCCTGGATCTGCTCCTCGGTCTCGGTGTCAACTGACGACGTTGCATCGTCAAGCACCAGAATCCGGGGGTCCTTCAGCAGCGCACGTGCGATAGCGACTCTCTGGCGCTGCCCGCCGGAGAGGGTGACACCCTTCTCACCAACAATCGTGTTGTACCCCTCAGGGAACGTCACGATAATATCATGGATTGCCGCAGCCTTCGCAGCCTCTTCGACCTCTTCCTGTGAGACCTCCCGTTGGGACCCGTAGGCGATGTTCTCACGGATGCTTCGCGAGAAGAGGAACGGCTCCTGCTCCACGATCCCGACGCTGCTGCGCAGCATTGCTCGCGGGTACTCGCCCAGCGGAACACCATCCAACGTGATGCTTCCGGACTGGTGATCGTAGAAGCGGAGGAGCAGGTTGATGATGCTGGTCTTGCCAGACCCCGTCGATCCCAGCAGAGCGACCGACTGCCCCGGCTCACAACGAAACGTGATGCCGTGGAGCACCTCCACAGGTTCCGCTGGCGCGTCAACCGACGCGTCGGCCTGCGCGTCGGCCTGCGCCCGCTCAGCGCTGGACTTGCGTCCCCTGCTTCGTCGCGGCTCCGTCTCCTTAAGCACGCTCTGCGGTTCGTAGGCGAAGGTCACATCCTCGAACTCAACAGCCCCCCGAATCGGAGTATCCATGGGCACCGTGCCGGACTCTACATCCTCACGGTCCTCCCGGATCATCTCGGTCACACGCTGATAGGAGACCAGACCGGTGGACACCCTAACGATGAGCCGGCCCATGTTTCGCATCGGCCAGATAATCCACATGACCATGCCCATCGCAGCCATATAGGTGCCTATCGTGATCTCACCCCGCAGCGCCATCGCAGCGCCCACGGCTATGGCCAGAATCGTCTGCCCCGCGCATAGCACATCGGACAGAGGCCAGTAGAACGAGTGCATCGCCGTGAGTCGGCGCCCACGCCGGTACTTCTCGAGGTTTTCGCTCTCAAACTTCTCCATCTCATAGGACTGGCGTGCGAACGCACGGACGACGCGAACGCCGGTAAGGTTCTCCTGAAGCACCGTGGAGAGCTTGGCCTCCTGCTTCTGGAATGCCTCATGGGCCTTGGACACGCGCCCAAAGAAGAAGGTCGACAATCCAGCGATGAGCGGCATCATGGCGATCGATGTCCATGCCAGCCGCGAATTCATCGACATCAGCATCGTGAAGTTGACCACAAACAGCGCCAGAATGCGTCCGATGCCCAATGCCTGGTCGGCATAGAACCGGCGCACAGCGTCGACATCGGATGTAACTCGCTGAATCAGCTCACCCGTCTTGACGTAGTCGTGGAAGCTGAACGGCAACCGCTGGATATGATCAAGCAAGTAGTCTCGCAGCCGCAGCGTGATCCCTTCGGCTGTCCGTGCTGACCAGGTACTTCGTAGGTAGGCAAAGAGCCCTTCGGCTACTGCCAGGCCAACGAACCCCGCAGCCACCAGCGGCAACCGGCCCAGAGCAGCCGGGTTGCCGATCACGTCATCGACGACATACTGTAGGAGTTGGTAGTAATAGCTGCGAACGAGCGCGCCCAGAGACACCGCGACCAGCGCCCCGAGGTACAGCCACCGGAAGCCTTGCATTAGCCGGAACAGTCCGATCCACCGGCGGTCTGACAGCGTCGATTTCAGGTCCAAGGAGAGCTTCCCCTGTACATTATGCAGTAACCCGTCTGACATCTCTCCATCCTTACTGTGTGGTGCAGTGCTTCTGTAGATTGTCACTTACCTACCACGGCCTGACCCACTCGTCTCAGACACGCAAAACGAGCGGGTGCTTTCCCGGTGCGCTGTGGGATAACCAATCCCCCACAGCGTCGACGTCGGTGCCCGCTCGCCGGATGCTAGCTATTTGCCTGTTGCCGAGGACCGTGCTCACGAAGCTTCTTGAGCACGGAGTAAGAATCTACAGCAGCGTGCTAGCTAGCCCGGCGACTCCTGGACGATGGGGTGCTCCGCGTTGCGCGAACGGAATGCAGCCCCGAAGGCCTTCGGATAGACACCTACCAGATTGGCTGTGTTTGCCTGTGTCATGGCATTCTCCTCATATGTTCAGTCAGATCCATTGATGCTCACCAACGACTATCGCTGGCAATTGATCAGCCACCGCGCCAGTGGTCACTCCACACACACCTGCGCTGGGTGGCACAAAAACGTCACCATCCTACCACACTAACGCCAACATGCAAGTCGTATTCAGTGTCGAGTCTGGAGCTATTGGGGCAAACTCCGATGATTGACGGGCAATCCCGGCAAGCAACAGGCGCTTTCGCTTTGGCGTCTTTCCGCTATACTGTGGCAGTGCAGATACGCTCAACCGCCGGCCGGGCATCATGAATCGATGACCGCGACCCGGCTCAGGGTGAGCTGCGATCGAGACTTCTCGAGAGGCTTGAACAATGAACCGCAACGCCAAACTATCCAGGGATGGGTCGTTCCGACTCCTGGGACTGCTGATACTGCTGATCATCCTCTGCGTCCTGTCGCCCGCGTTCGCGCGCTTCTACACAGACTATCTATGGTTCGAGAGCCTCGATCTGGCGCAGGTCTTTGGGAAGCGCATCACTGCATCCCTGGCTCTGGTGGGGGCAGCTACTCTGATCTCGGTGGCCTTCCTGTTGCTGAACTGGAGCCTGGTGGCACACTGGATCGTTCCGACAGAGCGGATCCGGCACACGATCCCTCTCTCATCCTCGGCCCGGAGACCGATCCCGGGTCTTCCCACCCAACAGACTGAGTTCGACGTCTCCGCGCGCCCTGTCCGGATTGTCTTCGCCGTCGGGGCTGCACTGACTGGCGCGATGGTTGGAGCTTCGCTCTCTGGCGAATGGCAGACGCTGCTGCTGGCGTTGGACGCCGTGCCCTTCAACTTCCCCGACCCGATCTTTGGCTATGACATAGGTCTCTACGTGTTTCGGCTTCCCTGGTACAGCGTGCTCCTCAACCGTGGGCAGATCCTGTTAGCATTGGCGCTGGGCGGCGTACTTGCCCGCTACGCGCTTTTCGGCAGGCTACGCACACGGGGCGTCACGGCGCATCTGTCGCTACTGGGCAGTGCCTGGCTGGCGCTGATGGGATGCCAACGATTGCTGAGCCGGCTGGCGCTCCTGCAAGCTCAGAACGGTGCGATCTTCGGTGGCGGCTATACCGACATCCACGCTCGATTGCCGTTGTATACGGTTGAGGCTATCCTCTTCTTCGCGGCGGCTGCCATCCTGGTCATCAACCTGTTTGCGCGCCAGTGGAAGCTCCTGATTGGCATCGGGTTGTTCTGGATCGGTCTCACCCTTGTCGGGCCACTCTATCCAGCCGTGGTGCAGCAATTCACCGTGGATCCGAACGAGTTCGCGCTTGAGCGCACATACATCGAGCACAACATCCGCTACACACGGGAGGCCTACCAACTCGACGGCATTGTGGAGCGGAACTACGCCGCTGACGGCATTCTCGACCAGAGTGAGCTCGCCGCAGATGCCGACGTCTTGAGTAACGTCCGTCTGTGGGACTACCGCCCCTTGCTGCGCACGTACAGCCAGTTGCAGGAGATCCGGCTCTACTACAGCTTCCACGGTGTCGATGTAGATCGGTACCGGTTGGGTGATCAGCCGACCCAGGTGATGCTTGCAGTTCGCGAACTGGATGTCGATGAGCTTGCCGAGCAAGCACAGACCTGGATCAACCGGCACCTGGTCTTCACCCACGGCTACGGTTTGGCCCTGAACTCGGTCAACGAAGTAACGCCGGAAGGGCTACCGAAGCTGCTTGTCCGCGATATTCCCCCGGTGAGTGACGATCCGGCCCTCGATATCACGCGCCCGGAGATCTATTTCGGCGAACGGACGCGTGAATACGCGCTTGTCCAGGCAGCGGAGGAGGAGTTCGACTATCCCCAAGGTGATACCAACGTCTACACCCGGTATCAGGGGACGGCCGGCGTTCGCCTGGACAATGCTCTGCGCCGCACGCTGTTGGCGACACGCTTCGGGAGCACCCAGCTGTTGCTGTCCTCCGCCCTGTCCAGTGACAGCCGCATCCTATTCCATCGCGAGATCCGAGACAGAGCGCAGACTATCGCCCCCATGCTCTGGTATGATGAAGATCCGTACCCGGTCATTGCTGACGGGAGGATTGTCTGGCTGCTGGATGCCTACACGTGGACAGACCAGTTCCCGTATTCGCAGCCGATGGGTCGCGACCCGATAGGTCGCCTGAACTACATACGCAACAGCATCAAGGTCACCGTTGATGCCTACAGCGGCGAGATTCATTACTACATCACAGATCCGGAAGATCCGATCGCAGCAACCTACGCGCGTATCTTCCCGACTCTGTTTGAGGACGGCACCCACATGCCGGAAGTGCTGCGTTCCCATTGGCGCTATCCGGAGACTCTGTTCCTTTTCCAGTCCGAGCTATACGCGACGTATCACATGCGGGACCCACAGGTGTTCTACAATCGGGAAGATCTATGGGATACGCCGCAGGAACTCGTCGAGACCGAACAGCGGGTGATGGAGCCGTACTATGTCACAATGCGCCTACCCGGTTCGGATGAGCTGGAGTTCTTGTTGGTCCGGCCCTACGTCCCGCGCCAGAAACAGAACATGGTGGCCTGGCTCTACGCGCGGTGCGATGGCGACGTCTATGGTGAACTGGGCATCTTCAAGCTGGCCAAGGACCGCCTGATCTATGGCCCGCTCCAGATTGAGGGCCGTGTGGACCAGGACCCCGTCATCTCGCAGCAGCTGTCGCTCTGGGACCAACGTGGCTCCCGCGTCCTTCGTGGCAACTTGTTGGTCTTGCCTATCCAGGACACTTTTCTCTATATCGAGCCCCTCTACTTGGAGGCGGAGTCGGGGCAGCTTCCGGAACTCAAGCGTGTGTTGGTCGCCTACGCCGACCGAGTTGCTATGGCATCGACCCTGGATGAAGCGCTCCTCCAGATCTTCGCTGAAGAAGGGCCCGGCGTTGCAGACGCTGTCGAGCCAGTTGATTCGGGCATCTCTGCGCTGACTGACAGTGACTCACTGGAGGAGTTGGCGGATCGTGCCTGGCTGCACTACCAGGCGGCCCAGGCGTGTCTGGAAGTCGCCGACTGGTCATGCTACGGTAGAGAGCAAGCGCTCCTTGAGAGTGCTCTCTTGCTTATGGTAAGCGAGCAGTGATCTCGCGCGAGCGGTGAGGCAGACACGGGTGAACAACGTTCCCAGGCTGATCTTGAAGCGCGATCGGGGCAAATCCGTTCTCAGGCGCCATCCGTGGGTCTTCTCAGGTGCCATAGCTAGGGTGCTGGGTGCACCGGATCTGGGAAGTCTCGTCGCAGTCTGTGATGCACAGGATGAGTTCCTCGCCTGGGGACACTACAGCCCGCACTCCCAGATCCGGGTCAGGCTCTTCTGCTGGCAGGAATCTCCAGTACCCGAGGCTGACGACTTCTGGCGGGAACGGCTGGCTCAGGCCGTCGCCCTCCGGAGCGGGGAGTTGTCGGACGCGGATACAACGGCATGCAGGCTCATCAACGCGGAGTCGGACGGCGTGCCGGGTCTGGTTGCCGATCTGTACGGCTCGACGCTGGTAGTGCAGTTCCTTACGGCCGGGGTTGATGTGCGGCGCGACGGGTTCGTGGACCTGCTGTGGGACATCGTCAGCGGCTACGTCGATGTGGAGAGAATCTTCGAACGCAGTGACGTCGATGTGAGGAGCCGTGAGGGCCTGCGGCGGCGATCCGGTCTCCTGCGGGGAAAGGCGCTTGAGGGTCCCGTCACCATCCTGGAGAACGGCCTGGCCTTCGAGGTGGATGTTGACAGCGGGCAGAAGACGGGCTTCTACCTGGATCAGAGCGACAATCGGCAGATCCTGCGCCGGATTGTCCAGGAACGAGTACGTTCCCAGGCCCCACCCCGGTTGCTGAACGTATTCTCCTACACTGGCGGTTTCTCTGTCTACGGCCTGTCTGCCGGCGCAGAAGCTGTCACCAATGTGGATGCATCCGACGCTGCCCTGCACACTGGTGAGCGGAATCTACGACTGAACGGCCTGGACGTCTCCCTCTCCAAGGACATCAGCGGCAATGCTTTCGAAGTGCTGCGTGAGTTGCGAGAGGATGGCGTGCGGTATGATGTCATTGTGCTTGATCCGCCGAAATTCGCCTCTACACGCCGCGATGTGAGACACGCCTCCCGCGGCTACAAGGACATCAACCTGCAGGCATTTCACTTGCTGGAACCTGGCGGATATCTGTTGACCTTCTCCTGTTCCGGGGCGATCTCGGACGATCTGTTTCAGAAGATCGTCTTTGGGGCAGCGCTTGACTCGGGACGAGACATCCGGATCGTCGGGCGCATGATGCAGTCCAGCGACCATCCGGTGGCCCTGACGTTCCCGGAAGGCGCCTATCTCAAGGGCCTCATCTGCCGGGCATCCAGTGCTTGAGGGTGCCGTGGCTGTCGCGGGGCCCAACCGGAATGCGGACCGGCGATCAGGGGTTGACGCTTTGCCGGAGGGGTGGAATCCGCCGGCCAAAGCACGTCACCTACTCTCTCTCACCCAGTTAGGAGCGATCTCATGCAGGCTCTCAGAATCATCGCCAAGGCAGCTGTTGCGTTCTACGAAGAGCTCTTCTTCCATTTCATCGCGGGACTGGCCCACGTAGTCTGTTGGCTGCTGGTCATCCCCGGGCCGTTCGCCCTTGCCGGCATCTATGCCATCGGTCAGCGCGCGGCGCGGGGCAAAAGCGTCAGCTGGCGCCTGATCTGGGAAGCCATCAAGGAGTTCGGCGTTCGCAGCTTTCTGCTGTTCTTGATCATCCTGTTTGGCTATGCTATCGTGGCGTCCAATCTCTGGTTCTACAATGTCCCGGAGCTCTCACCGTTCCCAGCGTCCGTCAAGGCATGGACAACGCCGATCTTCATCATGATCGGCGTGCTTTGGACAAGCGTGGCTTTCTATGCACAGGCGTTCCTGATGGAGCTCGAGGATCCGAAGATGCTGGTAGTGCTCAGAAACAGCTTGTTCCTGACGGCCCTGAAACCGCTGAACACAGTGGCTTTCCTGCTGGCGTCGGCGCTAGCGACCGCCCTCTCGGTCGCGCTCCCAATCTTGGTCCCCGTTCTTCCGGGCTTTCTGTCCACGCTCTCGCTCACTGCGGTCCGGACGCTCATGGCCGACCTCACAGAACGGGCTGAGGCGATAGACAGGGCTGAGGAATCCGATGATCCTGACGACCAGGACGGTGTAGGCGACGTCGCGACTGCCGGAAGGATGTCCCAGCTCGATGACCAGACATCCACGCAGGAATGACAGATGCAGGAGAAGCGTGCGGCGCATTGCTACGACGATCCCCGCCCTGCGCTGACGGCGGATACCGTCGTGCTGCGCACTGCAGGAAACGTGCCCGAGAGACACCAGGAGATTCTGCTGATTCAGCACGGCAACCACCCTTTCGCTGGACAATGGGCTCTCCCCGGAGGCTTTGTGGATCGGGGCGAATCCCCCGAAGAGGCGGTCCGCCGTGAGCTGTATGAGGAGACAGGAGTCTCGGCAGGCAAGTTCACACAGGTCGGGGCCTTCGGGCATCCCGGGCGTGATCCCCGTGGTTGGGTTGTCTCGGTGGCCTACGTTGTGAGGCTGGAGACCAACGGCAACGTGGCCGTTGCCGGCGATGACGCATCAAGCGTACAGTGGTGGCCCGTGAACCGCCTTCCTCAACTGGCCTTCGACCACGCTCAGATCGTGGAGATGGCCCTCAGGTTGGCCGCGACCTTGGCATTCGATGTCGACGGGGAGCGCCCGCCGGAGCCGCCTAAGTAAGCCGGCGGCTGCGCGCGACCTCAAACAGAAGGATCGCGGCTGCGGTCGCTGCGTTGAGCGATTCCACCCCGGCGACCATAGGGATGTGGACACGCGTGGCGCGGCTGCGCGCTTCTGGGCCTGCGCCCTCTGCTTCACCACCGATAACGATGGCTACATCACCCCGCCAATCTACCCGATCATACGAGATGCCTTGACGTGCCTCCGGCAGCCACACGTGGGCACGCCCCACTCTCTGCCAGATTTCGTCCCACGATGCCTTGCGAGTGGGAAGCCAGAAGTGCGCCCCCATACCGGATCGCACAACCTTGGGGTTCGTGTGGTCCGCTGTCCCGGGTGGGAGCAGCACATCCGTGACACCGGCTGCCCACGCCGTCCTCAGCATGGTCCCAAGATTCCCGGGATCCCTGACTTGATCGGGTATCAGGATGAAGCGATCGTGGTCTGGTGCGGGTAGATACGGGATGGGGAGGACCGCGAGTATACCTTGGGGCGTGACGGTGTCGGTCATCTCACGCATTAGGTCAAGCGTGACCTCAGAGATCGTCGCGCGCTCGGACAGGGTCTCGACCAAGTCATTCGCCGCCGGATCTGTAGAGCGGAAGTCCGGTGTGACAAAGACATCGACGGGCGAGAGCGCCGACTTCGCCAGCTCTCCCACGAGGCGCACGCCTTCGGCGACCATCAGACCGGCCCGAACGCGACGGCGGGCGGTGCGCTGAAGCGCAACCACCCGCCGTACACGATCGTTGGCTGAACTTGAGATCTGAATCACGTCAGACACCTGACACTCAGCCGACCGACACCCCGGAAATCAAGGGATACAGATCTGCTGCCCGACGTACACCATCGACGGGTTGGCAATGCCGTTGTACTGAGCCAGGTAGTACTGACTATAGTCATAGCTCAAGGCGATACGGAACAGATTGTCGCCGGGCTTCACAACGTAGACCGTCTCACACGTCTGCCCGGGTGTAGTGGGTGGCGTTGTCGTACCACTTCCATCAGGGATCTCCAGGGTCTGACCGACGTAGATCAACCCGGGATTCGTGATGTTATTGGCCTGGCTAACCGCCTGTACCGTGGTTCCGTACAGGAGCGAGATCTGGAACAGGCTCTCACCGGGCTGTACCACGTGGGTCGTGGCCCCGGTGCTGACCGTGGTGACTGGCTCAGCCGCCGGCTCTTCAGCGGGTTGCTCAACCGGTGCCGTAGTCGCAGTGGGCTCAGGGACCGCCTCAGTCTCCTCCGTTAGCTCCGGTGTCTCGGCCTCTGTCTCGGCCGGTGCCTCCGTCGATTCCTCCGTGGCCGCAGGGGCCTCCTCCTCCTCCGCAGCTTGCTGCACGGCCTCGGTATTTGCCTGTGCCTCTTGCATTGCGGCTGCGGCTTCTTCCTCGTTCGTTAGCTCCTCCAGCGGAGGTGCTGCCGAGCTGCGGCGGCA
>CBFCZM010000050.1:0-10907 GCA_965602565.1 uncultured Anaerolineae bacterium | reverse complement strand
AAAACCGCCATAGCTGCCGCCGTACACCGCCAGCCGCTCGCCATCGATCTCGGGTTGTGCCTGCAGCCAACGCGCTGCATATGCAAGATCGGCCACGGAGTCCATGCGGTTCTCCACATCGTCCAGATGGCTGTAGGCCTTGCCGTACCCGGTAGAGCCGCGCACGTTAGGCGCCAATACAGCATAGCCATTGTGCAGTAGGTACTGGATCATGAAGCGGAAATCGGCCCGGAATTGGCCCTCCGGTCCACCGTGGACGATCACAACAGCAGGCAGCGGCGCCGTCGCGTCTCCCGCAGGCTTGTAGTACCACGCAGGGATCTCGCGCGTCTCCCCCTCCTCATCTTGGTCAAATGTCGGGAAACGAACCAACTGCGGCGCGATGAAAATCGAGACGGGCAGCCCTCCATGCGAAGATTGCGTGACCGGGCGTATCTGATCATCGACAAGATCCCACAACATCACATCAGCTGTACGGACGGCACTAGAAAACGCGAAGGCCAGACAGCGACCATCAGACGAGAATGCCAGGTTGCTGCCTGGAACGATCCCTACGGCAACGGCGAAGTCCGGCATCGATCGCGTCCGCCGGCTCGTGAGGTCAAGCACATAGACGCGATCCGCGCCGCCGATATTGACAGTGTAGGCCAATTGTGTACCTGCCCTGGACACAGCAAGCGACAGGCAATCCCACGCCGGGTTGACCAGAACATCGATCTCGCCGGTCTCGATATCCAACCGTGCTACGTACATAGTGTCGGAGTCGAGATCCGTGAGCAGATAGAGACCCCGGCCATCCGGCGTGTAGGTCACGCTGGAGAAACGCACGTCCTCCGCATCGGCCAGCAAGGTGCGCGCCTGGCCTGACGCCAGATCGATCTCCAACAACGTGTGATTGAACGAGCTGGCGGTGCGCACGGTGATGACGTGTCGGCCATCTGGCGAGAACTCAACAGAACGCAGATACCCACGTTCGTTGTTCTCCCAAACCAATCCAGCCGCGCCCGGCGCCATCGCATCCAGTGGCTGGACGTACAGATCGAAGATCGCCGGATCGCGCCGGTTGGCGGCAAAGCAGATCTGCCGGCCATCCTCACGCCACGAACCAAAGAGGTGCATGGCGTTCTCATAGCCGGCGGACAGATGTACAGCCTCGGCGCAGCCCGGGTCAAGAAGGAGTAGCTGGTGATTCTCGCTGCCGCCGACATCCTCCACATAGAGCAACCGGGCATCGCCGGGTGACGGCGCGTACCAAGCTTCGCTCACACGGTGCATGCCAAAGGTGAGCTGTTCGGGCCACGGGATGTGATCCCGCGCGATCACATCATCCGCGCCGACCAGCGGCACCTGCCACACCTGCGGCAGCCCCGTGATATTCGTCAGAAATGCCAGAGCCCGACCGTCGGACCGGAACGCAGGCCCATACGATTGACGGACATTGAGATAGTGTGCGACTGACCAGGCCATCGGGCCTCCTTTGTAGCTACCTAGATGGCCCCGAAAGCACGCCGCAGACCCTTGGTCGCGCTGGGCCTGATCCAGAGCTCGAGATCGCCGGGCTCAACCACATAGGTCCTATCTGGCCAAAGCCCCTCACTCAAGTTGCATCCAGGTTTCACCTTCCGAGGACAGCTCAAAGCGTCGATAGAGCTCGGAAATGACCTCTTCGGCAATGGGTAGCTGCGTGTTCACCCACGCGATGTTTGCCTGCATATGCAGGGGGTTCCGCGTACCCACAATCGCCGTATCGACCAGATCGTGGGCGAGCACAGAGCCCAGAGCCAACAGGACACCATTGTCCGGGGCTGCCGGTATAGGACCAGCCGCACGCATTCTCTCGGCTCGCGCGAAGTACTTTGCGGCATATTCACTGGGGGTTCTGCTGGAACCCCACACACCATTGGCAACAGGGCGCTTCACGATGATGCCCATGTTCTGCTCTCGGGCTAGACCGAGGAGCCGGTATCGTGCCGTCTGGTCGACCAGATTGAAGCTCGTCTGGAGCGTATCGAAGTGACCGCTGTTCACAGCCCACAGTGCACGTTCCCCGTCACCGCTGTAGCCGATATACCGCGTCTTGCCAGCCTGCTGAGCCTCCTGCAGCACTTGAATCACCTCACCGCGCCCCAGAACGTCAACATCGCACGAGTGGAGCTGCACGATATCAAGATGATCCGTGCGCAGGCGCTTCAGGCTGCGATCGATGCTGTCGCGAACCGTCTGAGCGGTCCAACTCTCGCCGTCGTAACCGCCGGTCACGTGACCTGCCTTGGTCGCCAACACGAACTCAGCGCGCCGGTGGGCGATCGTGCGGCCGATCAGTCCCTCACTGTTGCCGTAGCAGGGCGCGGTGTCGAAGAAGGTGATACCGCCATCCAGCGCAAGATTCACGACCTCAGCAGCTTGTTTGGCCTCCGTCAGATCCAGCCCCCCGATCTCGGCAAGTCCAACACCTAGCCGAGAGATCTCCAATCCTGTCCTCCCCAGCACACGTGTCTCCATCTACGCCCTCCCTACACATCCCGTCACTTCGCACCGGTGACGGCGCTGAGTAGCTCGAAGAATCCGCGCTTGCGCTCCGAGGAGATCGTCCAATCAACAGGCACACTCTGATAGCCTTCGTGGTACCCCTCGTCCGCCATCCGGTAGTCGAAGTAACCCCACCCAGCATATCGATCGAGCGCCGCGAGCATGTTATTGTCGTCAGCCTCAAAGTCGAAGTGATCGTCCTCGTTGAAGAAGACCGGCTGATCTCGGTAGTTCAGGAGCCCCCGGGTCAGATCGACCATCTCACGGATCCGAGCCGGTTCGGAGACCCCGTTGCCATGCAAGAGCAGGAAATCGGAGGCAGCCGCGATGTTCTCCGTGGGTATCCTGCCACCGCAAAGGCTGGTACTGACCAACAATCGCCCGTGGGACGTCGCCACCCTCCCCGTCGAGCGCGTCTTGACCAACTCGATCAGCTCGTGGCAACGATCAGTGCGCAGGATGGGCTGGTCGTACTCGGAGTTGTCGACCTCGTTACCGATCTCGATCATGACATTGGTGTACCCCTGGTCCAGCAGCCAGTCCGTCGCGGACTCAGTGGCGCGGATAACCGCCTGCTCGTCCACCAGCCGCTGATCCTGCCCGAAGTAGAAGTATCCCAGCACCGGCACCATACCCAACGCATCCGCCTCATCCAGGATACGCGCCAGCCGCACCATATAGGCCTCGCGCAGCTCGCCCCGCGCCGTGAACGCGGAGTTGTGCCACGGCTGTTCCTTGCTGTATCCCTGAGGGCTGCCGCCCTGGAGGTTGAGCGTGAAGCCCAGCAGCCCGGCACCGCGCCAGACAGGCATCGCCGCCACAAACTCATCCGTATTGCGGCCCGGGTCCCACGGGCCGTCCGGGTAGTCCCACATGCCACGGGTCTTCGGATTCAGATCGTCGAAGATGCCCTGGACCACGCGGGAGTTGAGTAGCAGGCCCTCAACCTTCATGCCCTTGTAGGTGCGTCCGGCATAGGTCGGTGCCCCGTTGATGTGAAATGTATTTCCCTCGATCGTGACAGCGGTTTTGCGTTGCGTCATGTCGTTCTAGCCCTCACTCCAGCCCGTGAAACGCCTGCTTGACCACGTCATACGCCAGCTTGGGGCGGCGATACACGTCCACCACGCCCTTGTTGTTGAGGCCCCCCGGTCGTCCCAGGATCCTCTGCACCGCCTCAGGCGTTCGACAATCGCAGAACTGCCAGATCGCAAGTCCAGCGGCACGATCGCGATCCGCGAAGAGGTAGCGGATCACGGTCTCCAGCAGACGTGCCTGATATTGCTCCGTCCACCGTGCCCCGTTCCAGTCGCGCCATCCGTAGATGGCGCCGGCGCCGATCTCCGAGATGATCAGCGGCTTCTCGGCGTGCGACGGGTCCAGCGCGGCGACGATGTGATCGATCTCATCAGGGATGCGCTCGACCTCGCTCCCGTACCATCCAGGGTAACAGTTGACCGACAGGATGTCAATCAGATCTAGACAGAGGTCCTCGAAGGGATGGTTGCTCGCGTAGGTCACGGGGCGGGTGCCATCCAGATCACGCAGACAGCCCAGCAAGGTCTCGTATCCGGGGCGGCACGCAGGATCGTGGCTGTGGCTCTCGTTGAGAATGCCCCACATTATCACCGCGGGATGGTTGTAGTCAGCAGCCACCATTTCATGGATATCAGCTATCTGCGCATCGATGAAATGGGGATCGGTCAGATGCTCCGCCGTATGCTGCCAGCCGATGGCCTCACTCCAGACGCAGATGCCGGCCTCGTCGCAGAGGTCGAGGAATCGCGCGTCCTGCGGGTAATGGCTGCCACGGACGAAGTTACAGCCCATGTCCAGGAGCTGCTGGACATCCGACACCATGACCATCTCCGGGACAGCATGCCCAAACTGCGGATGTGCCGCGTGCCGATTGAACCCCAGCAGCCTGATCGGTTCATCGTTGATGAGGATCTGCTGCTCGCGGACACTGACCTGGCGGATACCGAACCGCGTACGGACATCATCGCCGCCCAGGCGCACATTCAGCATGTGCAGGTTTGGGGATGCCGGCGACCACAAGGCCGCATCCGGCAGAGTCAACGTACGGGTGAGTGTGCCTCTGGCTGTGGTCAGGTTGACGTCCTCCGTGATGACGGTCTCCCCATCCACGCCAAGCGTCAGGGCCAACATCCCTGGGGCCACCACAGCACCGTAGGCAATCATCACCTGGATCTCGGGCGGCGATATCGACTGCGTGACGACCTGTACCGTGTCGATCCAATGCTGCCCCAGCCGGTGAAGCTCGGCGCCCCGTGCTATGCCTCCAAAATGGTACCAGTCGAAGGTCTCGTGGTGCAGCGGGGATCGCTGGTAGTCGAAATGGTTGTCCACCAGGATCACCAGCTCAGCGGTACCGGCCTCATGCCCGCGCACATCAACGGCGAACCGCGTGAATCCACCCGCGTGGTCTTGCAGCTGCTCGCCATCCAGGAACACTCGGCACCAGTGGTGCACACCCGCCAACCACAACCGGTGCGGCGTCGCGTCCTGCAGGACGATCTCGCGCCGGTAAGCAACCAACCCGCGCCGGCTCGCATAGGCCGGCGTCGCATCGAAGCAACCGGGAACGGCCATCCGGTCGTCAAACCGGATGGCCGCTACATCTGCCGTCTCTGGATCGACATCGCCCAAGAAGGCGAAATCCCATATCCCATCCAGATCCATGACCACGCGGGCGTCGTGCTCGCGATATCGTCGGTGCACGTCAGACCTCCCTGGACCTCAACACCCCGGTCCTAACCATAGGCCTCAGGTACGTAAAGGGGCAGCGTTTTCTCAGCAAAGATCGGCGCAATGCGTGCAAAGCGCTGCAGCCCATCGATCAGGGGGATGGTGGGCCAACTATCGCCGATCAACGGACGCGAATAGCGCACGAACGCATCCGTGACGTCGGTCCGCGACGGCGCGATCCAGTCCGCCGGGAAGGTGCGCTCCGAATTCGCGACCAGCGGGAGCGGGACCTTGTCGTAGCGCACGCTGTAGATGCGGCCAGGCGCGCGGAGAATCGTCGACATATAGCCGGACCCATCCTGAGCGGCGATTTCCACAGCCTTCCATCCGACAAGGTAGGCCTCGTCCAGGTCGACGGTCGAGGCGTAGGCAATGCTGTGGCGCTGATCGGTCCCTGGCACATTGCCGCGTGCCGAGCCGCGAGCTAGCAGGCCGGCTTCGTTCAGATAGTTGACGATGATCTGCTCGACCGTCATCGTGCTGGATGAGAACATGGTGTGGCCAAAGGAGTCCCTGCGTTCGCCGATGTCACCGACATCGAATCCCTCGCTGACGACCACCACCGCGCGGCCGTGCGACCGCAGCATATCGTTCACGGCATCTGCCAGTGCCGGCAAATCCATCCCTGACTCGCGCAGGAAGATCAGCAACGGCATCTCCCGGTCGGGATCCGCCAGCCGCGCCGCCGCCGGGATAAAGCCGATCTTGCGACCCATTGCCTGGAGCACCAAGACGGGATCAGACGGCGAGGAGCCGGCGTTCTCCTCATTGGCGTTCTGGACGTTAAGCGCCCAATAGCGCGCCACGCTGCCATAGCCGGGCGTGTGATCGATGACCTTGAACTCGCTGTCGCCGACGTCGTTATCGATCGTCTTGGGCACGCCGGTGGCGACGAGATCCAGGCCGCGCTCCTGTGCCAGCTGCGCCACCTTATTGGCGGTGTCCATCGAGTCGTTGCCGCCGTTGTAGAAGAAGGTGCCGATGTCATGCGCCTGGAAGACCTTGATGATGCGCTCGAAATCGGCCTGCTGATGGGCCTTGAGCTTATACCTGCACGTCCCGATCGCCCCAGCAGCCGGCGTCACACTCAGAAGAGCGATCTCCTCATCCGGCTGCACCGACATGTTCAGGAGGTCCTCCTTGAGGACGCCCTCGATGCCGTGATAGCCGGCATAGACCGTGCCGAACGTATGGGGGTACGCCTTACAGGCTTCCACGAGGCCGCGCAGGGAGGCGTTGATCACCGGCGTGGGCCCACCCGATTGCGCGACGATGACGTTCTTCGGTCTAGTCATAGTGCTTTCCTCCGTGGGTGACTCGGGTAACCAAGTCGATGTGTCAACGCAGAGTTGCAGGTTCCAGGTTGCAGGTTGCAGGTTTTCGAGCTATCGCAACAGCAGCGATCAGCCGCTTCCGCAACGAACTCACTAACCTGGAATTTTCAGCCTGCAACCCTTGTTTTGCCATCCTAGCCTCTTGGTGCAGCGTCCATGTCCTCCCACTTGGTGTGGAAGGTTCCCGGCTTGTCCAACCGGCGATAGGTGTGAGCACCGAAGTAGTCGCGCTGGGCCTGCGTCAAGTTGGCGGGCAGGCGTGCGCTGCGATAGGCGTCGAAGAAGGCCAGCGCCGACGAGAACGCCGGGACCGGGATACCGTTAGCCACAGCAAAAGTGACGAAGGCACGCAGCGCTTCCTGGCGCGACGTAACCGCGACGCCAAAGGTATTGTCCATCAGCAGGTTGGCCAGGTCAGGATTCTTGGCAAACGCGGCCCGGATATCCTCCAGCAGCGCGGCGCGGATGACGCACCCACCGCGCCAGATCTTGGCGATGGTGCCATAGTCCAGGTCATAGCCATACTCCGCACTGCCGGCCCGCAGCAAAGCGAAGCCCTGCGCATAGGAGCAGATCTTGGCGGCGTACAGCGCCTCGCGCGCCGTGTCAACAAAGGCACCTTCATCGCCATCAAATGCTGGGATGGGGCCTGACAGGACCTTGGAGGCCGCTACACGCTGATCTTTGTACGCGGAGATGATGCGAGCCTCGACAGCCGCATTGATCGTCGGCGTCGGGGCGCCCACGTCGAGCGCATCCTGCGACGTCCACTTCCCGGTGCCCTTCTGCTTGGCCTCATCGAGAATCAGGTCCACCAGCGGCTTGCCGGTTTCCTCGTCAATCACGGCGAGGATGTCAGCCGTGATCTCGACCAGATAGGAGGATAACTCACCGGCGTTCCAGTCGGCAAACGCCGTGTGGAGCTCCTCCGCGCTCAAACCGACACCGCGATGGAGCACGTCGTAGGCTTCGGCGATCAGCTGCATATCGCCATACTCAATGCCGTTGTGAACCATCTTGACGTAGTGTCCGGCGCCCCGCGGCCCCATATAGGCCACGCAGGGATCGTCGCCGACCTTGGCCGCGATGGCCTCTAGCACAGGCTGCACCCGCTCCCACGCGTCGCGCTGGCCGCCAGGCATGATCGAGGGTCCCCAGAGCGCGCCGTGTTCACCGCCGCTCACGCCGGTACCGATATAGTGGATGCCGGTCTCGGCCAGCGCCTCGGCCCGGCGCTCGGTGTCTTTGAAGTGCGAGTTGCCGCCGTCGATGAGTTGGTCGTTCGGCTCCAACAGGCCCTTGATGCTGTCGATCACCGCATCCACCGGTCGACCGGACGGCACCATCATCATGATGCGCCGCGGCTTCTCAAGGACCTCAATGAAGCCCGCGATGGTAGTGCAGCCGACGACGTTCTTGTCCGTGTGGCTCGCGAAGTGGGTCACTTTGCCCGCATCCAGATCGAACCCAGCGACACGGAACCCGTTGCGTTCCATATTCAGCGCCAGCATCTGGCCCATCACACCCAGGCCCACAATACCGATATCTGCCCTAGCCATCGGCTCCTCCTCTGCTAGTTGAATGAGGCACTCATGTCGGACTCCGCCTCCAAGGCGGGCGCTGAAGCGTCGGCCTCTGCGGCCGCGGCCCCTTTCTTGAACGTCGATTCTGCGATCAGCCGCCTGAGCTCCACCTCATACGCAGCCCCATCCAGCGGCAGATCAACCGGCCTGCCCATCAATGAGGAATACAGCATCGCGTTCGCCAGCTCAACCGAGTTGATGCCCTCCTCAGCCGGTGCAATCAAGGGCACTGCGTGGTCAGAGCCACGGGTGAGGATCGCGTCGGCGAAGTTCTCCAGTACCTCGGCGTGGGCGCCGCCGCGTCCCTGAACCGGAATCTCGACGTTCCAGATCGGCGGGCGGGCAAAGGAAGCCTTGGAGGTCCGCAGGAACTCGGTAGCCGGCACTTCGTTCCGGGTATAGGTGAGATTGCCCTTCTCCATCACCAGCTTGCCCTGGTCGCCGGCGATCTCCAACCGGTTCGTGCCCGGTGCCTCACCCGTTGAGGTCACGAAGAGGCCGGTGCACCCATCGGGATAGACCATGTAGGCTGTGACCTCATCCTCGACCTCGATGGTATGGCGCTTGCCTATGTCACAGAACCCGCGGATCTGCTCGGGCATGCCGACGATCCACTGCAGCAGATCGAGGTTGTGAGGACATTGGTTCAAGAGTACGCCACCGCCCTCCCCCTCCCAGGTGGCCCGCCAGCCGCCGGAGTCATAGTAGGTCTGCGTACGGAACCAATTGGTGATGATCCAGTTGACCCGCAGCAGCTTGCCGAGCTCGCCGCCTCTCACCATCTCACGCACCTTCTGGTAGACAGGATCGGTGCGCTGGTTGAACATTGCGGAGAAGATCAGGCTGTCGTCCGTGTGTGCGGCAATGAGCCGCTCACAGTCGGCCTTGTGCACCGAGATGGGCTTCTCCACCAAGACGTGATGTCCTGAGTGCATCGCAGCGATGCCGATCGTGGTATGGAAGTAGTGCGGCGTGCCGATGATCACGGCGTCGCACACCTTGTCAGCCAGCAGCTTGTCCGAGTCGAGGTAAGCCTTGACCCCGTACTTCTCCGCAGCGGCCTTTGCCCTCTCAGGGACGATATCACAGACAGCGGTCAGCTCGACCTTGGGCTGCTTCTCGATGTTGCCCAGGTGAAGATTGCCGATGTTACCAATGCCAATCATCGCGATTCGGACTCTGTTCACGCGTTACCTCCAACGGTGCTTGCCCGGAATGAATGGGCTCTCTGAAGGATCTAGGTTCAGGTTGAGGTGTTGCAGGTCACGCGTTGCACGTTGAGAACTGCAGGTTGGCACGTTCTCAGTCCTGATGGTCAGCTTGCCAGCCTGTAACGTTCCAACTTCCAACCTGCAACGTCCTTATTCCTTCAGCCTGTACAGCTGCTCTCCGGCGCGCGGGATGAGCAGAATGCCCTCGCCCTCCCGGTCACGCCAGGCGGCAAGGTCGATATCGTCGGGATTCATGTAGCCGAGGTTGACCTGCTCGCACTTCTCCTTCGACACGCCGGTGGCCAACGTGACCCTGATGCGCGGTCGCTCAACGCCGGTATCCGCATCATACGCCCCGACACCACGCAGGTGGGTCGAATGCGCCAGGACGCCCCAGGGCAGATCCTTGAAGCGGTCCCATTGTGTGACGAAGTAATCACGCACGTGGTAGCCCACCTCGCGCAGGACCTTGCCGTGCGTGTAGGAGATCTCGTCGATGTGCGGCGCGTAGATGATCACCTCGCCGCCATCCTCGATGACCGGCTCCATCTTGTACATACCCTTCGCCGCGGTCCAGATATCGTCGTAGAGCTCGGGCATCACCGACAGCACGCGTTTGTACTTGCGCTCCACATACTTGACGTGGAACTTGGAAGAGAGCGCCACAGCCTCGGGCCATGCCTCTTCGTAATCTCCCACGTAGAGGCCTGCCATGCCGTGGTGTGTCACCACCATATTGCAGTAGAGCTTGGGAGTCTCGATAAAGGAGACGGCCCGGTCGATCGTTTGACGGACAGGGGTTCGCTGGATCCCGATGCATTCCATGCTGGTGATCAACGCCCCCAACCAGTGCGAGAAGTTGGTCACCTCGGGACCCGAGACGCCGGGGAAGAAGTACTTCGTGGCGCCGGAGAAACCGGCGACTTCGTGCGGGAAAACCGGACCGCAGACAATCGCCCGGTCAGCTTCCAGAACCTTGCGATTCACGGTAACCGGCACGTCTATCGAGAGCATACCGTTTGAGATCGCCTCAACCTCGTCGCTGGGGATCACGCCGATCGTCTCGAAGGTTTCGGCCAGATCCCAGCGGTGGTTGACGAGACCGACGTCCTTGTACGTGGTTGCCCGCGCTTCGGCGGTGACCCCTACCAGGCTGTTCAGGGCTCCCTCGCTCATGATCGGGTGCGTGCCCAGCGCGACCAGGAAGTCGAGCTTCGCGACACGTCCGCCCAACAGCTCATTGAATAGCCGGAACATCAGGGGAATCGGCGCGGTGCGCGTGCTGTCGGGGATCACGACCACGACATTCTCCCCCTCCACGGCCACCTGACCCAACGCCTCCGTCAGGATACCCCGAATCTCGCTCTCACTCAGATAGCGATCCTCATATCCCCTACCAATTTTCACGCTGTCACCTCGTCTGAAGATAAGTTGAAAGGTTGCAGGTAGAAAGTCGAGCGTTGCCTACTCAAGAAGGTAAC
>CBFCZM010000049.1:0-10943 GCA_965602565.1 uncultured Anaerolineae bacterium | reverse complement strand
GAGAAGATGGGCGAGGCCGGCAAGAAGATCCTCGTAAGCGGCAAATCCCGCTGCAACATCAGCAATGCAGCGCCGTTGGACCAGTTCCTCTCTCACTATGGCCGCAATGGTCGTTTCCTGATGAATGCCTTCCATCGCTTCTTCCGTGACGAGTTGCTTGCGCTGCTGGCACGGTACGGTGTCGAAACCCAGGCCGAGCGCGGCGGACGGATCTTCCCGGTCTCGGGTCAGGCCAGCGATGTGCGGGATGCTCTGCTCCGCTACGGTACGGAGTACGGCGTTGATGTTCGGTACAGGTCTGAGGTGCGTGAGATTGTCGTGGAGAACGACCACGTGAAAGGGGTGCAGCTGGCCAATGCCAGGCGGGTGGCCGCGGACGCCGTGATCCTGGCGACCGGTGGGGCTTCGTGGCCTAATACCGGATCGACGGGGCAGGGATACTTGATGGCGCAGTCCCTCGGGCATGCCATCCAGCCGCTGCGGCCTGCGCTGGTCCCCCTCACGGTAACGGAGCGGACCATAGCTAAGGAGCTTCAGGGCGTCAGTCTCCGAAACGTGCGTTGTACGTTCTGGACAGAGAGTGCCAAGGGCAAGGTGCGCGTACTGCGTATGCCCTACCCGATGCCCGACACCGGGGAGATGCTCTTCACACATTTCGGTGTCTCGGGTCCCCTGATACTGACAGCATCCGGCGCGGTCGTGGAGACTCTGCGCAAGGGGCGACCCGTAACGCTCTCGATCGATCTCAAACCCGGCATGAGCGAGGAGGCTGTCCACAATCGCCTCCAGCGCGAGTTCGAAGCGCATTCGCACCAGCGGCTGCGCACGCTTCTGCAAGGCTGGGTGCCCGCGTCTCTCGCCGATGTCCTGGCGGATCTCAGCGGGCTGGAAGATGACCAGCACGTCCACCGTATCAGTGCCTGGGAACGGGAGAAGATTGTGGCTCTGATCAAGAGCTTCCGCTGGACCATCTCCGGGTCGCTGCCCCTGGCGGCTGGGATGGTGACTGCAGGAGGGGTGACGCTCAACGAGGTTGATCCGGTCTCCTTCGCCTCCAAGAAGGTGGCTGGTCTGTATCTCGTGGGGGAAGTGCTTGATCTGGCCGCTGACACAGGCGGGTTCAATCTCCAGGCTGCGTTCAGCAGCGGATATCTGGCCGGGAGCGATGGCGCGCGCAAGCTCGCCGGCAGGCACTAGCCCCGTCAACAGGCAGGGAGCAATCTACGTAACGGATGCCGCTCGCTATGGTCGGTATTTGGTGTCTCTGTTGACAACCGGTTGGCTGATTGTATGCTGGAGCCACACACTGTGGGGGGATTGCCTTGACCGTATTGACCAGACATCCGTACATCGCGATTGAGGGCGTCATCGGCGTTGGCAAGACTACGCTCGCGCGACTGCTGCAACCGCGACTACATACGGGGACTGTTCTTGAGGCATTTGATGAGAACCCGTTCCTATCCGACTTCTACGGCGATCGAGCGCGGTACGCATTTCAGACTCAGCTCTTCTTCCTGTTGAGCCGGTATCGCCAGCAACAGGGTGCTGTACAGCAACTGGCCTATGGCATACTCATTTCTGACTACCTCTTTGAGAAGGACAGGTTGTTTGCGCATCTGAATATCGAGAGCGCGGATGAACTCGAGATGTACGATCGACTCTACGAGGCGCTCGCGGAGAAGGTGCACGTCCCCGACTTGGTGGTTTATCTGCGGGCCCAGGTGGATACACTGATGGCGCGGATCGCGATGCGCGATCGCACCTATGAGCGGCAGATGGATCAGAACTACATCGCGGCGCTGCGGCACGGGTACGAGCATCTGTTTGCTGATTACAGTGCAACGCCGCTGTTGGTCATTGAGTCGGATTCTCTGGACTTCGTGCGGAACCCTGACGACCTGGACGCGGTCGAACAGCGGGTACGGTCCGCGTTGGCCGGTGTACGTCAGCCAACATTGCCCCGGATCACTTTCCCTGTGCCGCCACGCCCCGCGTGGCAGCTTGTTCCTGAGCCTCTGCCGGAGCCACGGACCACGGCGAATTGGCAAGCGCTGGGCGACTTCCTGGCCCTGGCCGAATCTGTGGGGCGCATCGGCGGCGCCCTTGCCCAGCAGGCTCCTGTGGGACCGGCAGGAGCCCCGAAGCCGGTCCGGGACGCACTGCGCGATGCTAATCGGGCGCTGGTGATTCTTGCTGAGCGCACTGGGGTAGAGCTGGAGCAGGCTGCCCGAAGTGACGGCGGTTCGGGCACCTACGGCGGGCAACAGAACGAACGGAGCGAACTGTGACCAAGTACTTCATTGCAGTGGCCGGCAACATCGGTGCCGGGAAGTCGACGTTGACGTCTCTGTTGAGCCAGCGGCTTGACTGGGAGCCGTTCCTGGAGGGGGTGAGCGATAATCCCTATCTTGTCGATTTCTATGATGATATGGCGAAGTGGAGCTTCCACTCGCAGGTCTTCTTCCTGGCGCGGCGCTTGCGGCACCATCGCCAGCTCCTGGAGCGGCCCGACTCCGTCATCCAGGATCGCACGGTCTATGAGGACGCTGAGATCTTTGCCCGCAATCTCTACATTCAGGGCTCGATGTCAGAGCGCGACCACGCGACGTACAACGAGCTCTACAGAGCTGTCACGGCGATTCTGCCACCACCGAACCTGGTCATCTACCTGAGTGCTTCGGTGGATACGCTGAGATCACGCATTCAGCAGCGCGGTCGGGCATTCGAGCGTAGCATCAGCGATGCCTACCTCCAGCAACTGAACCATCTGTATAGCGATTGGATGGAGAATTTCTCGCTTTGTCCGGTTCTGACCGTTCCCGCAGATCACCTCGACTTCGTGGCCAATTCCGATCATCTGGATCTCGTTACGGAGAAGATCTTGGAGCGACTGCGCGGCAAGGAAGTTGTGGTTTTCGACTCGGAGGAGTAGGTTGTGTGCGCGGTTCACCGGAGCCCAGAGTTGCAGTTCCTGCCCGAGGCGATCCGGAGCACCAGCGATGGTGGCACCGGATGCGAGGCATCGCAGCAGCCGGTGTACCTTACTCCCGTGCGTTGAGGTCTGGAGGGGGCGTCCACTGCCGGCGTTGAGGCTGGGAGAGCCGCGACATTCTGTGCTGCCAGCGCCTCTTTGATCGCAACCCTGATCCCATCGTGGTTTTGTCCAGTGATGCGCAATGGCTTCAGGGGAATCAGACTGGGCAGTCACTGCTGGGGCTATGCGGAAAGGTGCCCGCGGGGTTCGGTCTGGCCCGGATGGGCATGACCATGTACGCAATTGGCGAACTCAGCCGGAATGCGCGAGACAACAGCGCTGTAGCACGGGAATTCTCGTCTGCAGAAAGAGATCGGGCTATGGAAGCCCGTCTTCTGCATCTGCCGGACTATCAGCCGGATGGGGGCTAACCGTGGATTGGCCACGACATCACGTATCAAGCCGACCGGGCGCGGGGCATGCTTCGCTTTTGCTGTCCCGCGGACGTAGCCGCTGCACGTCGATAGCCGCGGAGGGGTAGAACGATGACGCACCGGCTGTACTACTATGACGCTAGGTGCTGCAGTTTCACGGCCCGTGTGATCGCGCTGCAGCAGATGGACGGCGGAGATGGTGTGACCAGGCCCGCTGTCTGCCTGGATCAGACTGCGTTCTACCCTACGTCGGGCGGACAGCCTCATGACACCGGGACGTTGTGCAGTATTCCCGTGGTTGACGTACAAGAGGCAGAAGACGGTAAGATCTGGCACTATCTTGGCGGACCTCTTCCTGCGGATGCGGCGGAGGTGTTCGGCGAGGTAGATTGGGATCGCCGGTTCGACCATATGCAGCAACACTCCGGACAGCACTTGCTCTCTGCCGCCTTTGAGGATCTTCTGGGTGGGCATACGATTGGCTTTCACCTGGGTCGAGAGTCCAGCACGATAGATCTGGATTTGGGGGCCCTGGCCTGGGGGGCAGCCTTCCGCGTCGAGCAGCAGGTCAACGAAGTGATCTGGCAGAATCGTTCGTTCACGATGGAGGTCCTGGCGCCGGACGATGCCGCTGATCTCCATTTGAGGAAGCCACCCCCTGTGACGGGCGATGTTCGCGTCGTCAGGGTCGAGTCCTTCGATGCCTGTGCCTGCGGTGGAACCCACGTTATCGCTGCCGGTGAGATCGGATTGGTGAAGGTCACCGGCATTGAGAGCTACAAAGGTGGGGTTCGCGTACATTTCCTCTGTGGGCGACGTGCTTTGGCCGACTACCAGCAGACGCTCCGGATGCTGCAGACCGCTAGTCTCTCTCTCTCTGTGGGGCCTGCGGAACTGGCGGAAGCCATCACACGCCTTGAGGACGAAGCTAAGGAAAGCCGGCGAGAGTTGCGCAAAGCTCAGGGCGAACTCGCCGGGCACGAGGCAGAACGGTTGTGGCGAGAATCGGCCGAGATGGACGGCAAGCATGTTGTGGTCAGGCACTGGGTCGATAGATCCTTTGCCGAAGCCCGTGCGCTTGCGGCCCTGTTGCGCGATCGCCGAAGCACGATCGCTCTGCTGGCAGTGACGGAGCCAAAGGGCGTGCGCCTGGTGTGCTCGCGCAGTGATGATCTGTCCGGGGTCGACGCGAACCGCGTGCTACGCGAGGTTGTGGGCGCGCTGGGTGGTCGCGGCGGCGGGCAGCCGACGCTCGCGCAGGGCGGGGCGCCGCCCCATCCGCCGGAGGTGGTGGCGGCTGCGCTGACGCAGGCAATCGAGCTTCTGAGGGTATGAGCCTGGCCGACATTCGCGGTGAGGCTGCGCACATTTCTCTCGTGCACGTCACATTCTGTGCTGGTTTGAGAGATAACGGAGGTATTCATGAAGGAAGTTGCTCCTGGTTTCTTTGTGGAGTCTACTTATCCCCCCTATAACCTGGTCTTGATCACATCTGATCGGGGTGGCATCGTTGTTGATCTGCCGCCCAGTCCGATGCACGCCATGAACTGGTTGGAGCAGGCACGTGGTATGGCCGGGACGCTGCGCTATGTGGTGTTGACCGATGGCACGCGTGACCGCCACATGGGGACGGCGGTCTGTGATGTGCCGATTGTGGCCACTGAGGCTACGCTGCGGCTGATGAAAGCTTACGATGAAGATCGCCCCAGGCGGGAGTTCGTGGACGGGCTTGTCGCGCGCTATCCCGATGAGGTCGGTGCCCATGACAATCTTGTACCACGGAAGCCTATGCTGGCCCTCAACGAGACCATCACGCTCTATACAGGCAGCCGCGTCCTTCAGATTGAGGCCGTCGAGGGCGCTGCACCAGGTAGTCTGTGGATCTGGGCGGCTGACGAGGAGCTGTTGATTGCCGGTGATAGCGTCGTCTCGGGTGTCGCCCCGCTCATGGCGGATGTGCCTGATTCGAAAGCCTGGCTAAACACAATGACGGCACTCGCACACCGCGCTATGGTTGAGACGATCATCCCCGGTCGGGGCGCCGCAGCTATACGCAAGGCCGAGATCGAGCCACAGCGTGAGTTCATGCGGGTGATGCGGCGAGCTGCTCGGACGATCGCTCACAGGGGCGCCGATAACCTTGAGCTCACACGAACCGCGCAGGAACTCGGGCAGACGTTCTACAATCACCAGGGCCAGAAGGCCGTCAAGCAGATCAAGGCCGGGCTAGAGCGGTTGGTTGCCGAAATCGGAGCTTCGGACCAGGAGGAAGACGAAGAGGTGTAGCGTCCCAGGTTCGCTGCTATCGTGCTTTGTCCATGATGCTGCGTCCCCGATCGAGATCCTCTCTTGATCGGGTGCACTGTCGCCGGAGCTACTGCGTGATGTCCTAAGCGAGCCGGTGCGTGAGATAGGCTGAAAGGTGTTTGAGCGCGGCGGCTGCGCAGCGCTCATTGTTCGTGGCTCGTGTGCCGTCAAAGTGGTGACGCCAGCACCAGGCCTCACCCGGCGCGGCCAGGCCGATGTAGTACAGCCCGACCGGCTTGTAGACCGTCGCTCCGCTGGGACCGGCGATGCCGGTGACACTTAGCGCTGCCTCGACACCGGTGGCCTGGCATACGCCCCGTGCCATCTCCAACGCTACTTGAGCGCTGACGGCACCCCACTGCGTCAGGCTTTCTTCACGCACACCGAGCAGGCGGCGTTTGACGTCGTCGGAGTAGGCGATAACACCGCCCCAGAAGTACCCAGAGCTGCCCGATACTTTCGTGATCCAATGCCCAAGCAATCCGCCCGTTGCCGACTCCGCGACGGCTAGTCGCCACTGCCGTGCGAGTAGTTGCTGTCCAATGACGTTTGCCAACATCCAGGTGCCTCGCTTCGCTGTACCATGTCTAGTCAGATAGCTGGTTCCGGACCATGGTGAAAAGGGCTTCTGCCTGCAAGGATGCTAGATTGTAGCACATGCCGTCCAGATGATCGGCCAGGGCCTGCGCCAGGCCTTTGTCGTATTCAGCGTTCTCCATATTGATGACGATGGATCTGACGTTGTCCTCCTGGAGTTTCTCGGCGATCCGGTAAGCCTCGACCTGCGGCGGAAACTTGCCCATGGAGACATTGCCAGCACCATCTGTGAGGATGACCAACAGTGGCATCAGCTCCGGGTATTTGCGCAGTTCCTTCTGGATGGTGTCGCGCGCCAGCCACAAGCCGGCGGCCAGCGGCGTCTTTCCGCCAATCGGCAGGTTCGCGAGCATCCGCTTTGCCAGGTCGACGCTGTTGGTCGGGGGCAGGACCAGTGAGGCCCGGTCCTTCTGAAAGACGATCATGCCGACGCGGTCGCGGCGCTGGTAGGCATCCGTCAACAGGGACACGACAGCCCCCTTCGTTGCCTCCATACGCTCTGAGACTGCCATAGACCAGGATGCATCCACGGCAAAGATGATCAGATTCGCCGACCGCCGTACGCGGATCTTCTTCTGGTAATCCTGTGGCTGAAGATGCAGGGCCGGTTGCTCCGGCTCATCGGTCTCACGCTCTCTCTGAAATGGCGCTGCGGCGCGCAAGGTCGCATCGAATGCCAGGTCTGAGGCATCTCGCGGAGAGGCCTGGAACCCCGCATAGCGGCCCCGCTTGCGCGTTGTGCGTGTGCGGCTGCGCTTTCCCCCTGTGGAACGCACCATTCGGTCCTGAGGCGTCTCCAGCCGGCGCGTTTCGAAGGTCTCACCGGGCTTGATGAACTTCCCGCCTTCCCACCATTTTCCATCCGCGGGCCATTGGGGGACATCCTGCTGGTAGGGCTGCGGTTGAGGCGCATCCGAGGGTTCTGCTTCCTCGTCGCTCGCCTCAACCTCTAGGCTTTTTTTCGTTGGCCCTCCCCCGTGACATCGCCTTCGTAACTGGCGCGGTCTTCTTCGGGATGGGTGTCCTGCGTGTCTTCTCTTGCTGCAGCCACCATCTTGTCCAGTTGATCGATCGAGGTCTGTACCTCGTCGAAGGGACGGCGTTTGAGCCTGTGTGGCAGCGCCAACTCCGCCGCAAGCAAGATGTCGCGGTCCGTGACGTGACGTCGCTCCTCCCAGGCAGCGTGGGCCACGGCTGTCTTCAGGATGACCAGGTCGCCGCGGTGACCGTCAACACCCAGACCGGCCATCATCTCAGCGATGGTGGCCATGTCCGAGCGGGAATAGCGGACCTGCGGAAGCAGATGGCGGGCGTCTGCGATGCGTTGGGCCAGCGTAGTTTCCTGTGGCGCGCACTCCTCGTAGAACCCCTCGCGATCCTGCTCGAACGCCAGATTTCGCTCCATGATAGCCATCCGAGATGGTGCATCGTGGATGCCGCCGACGTCAACACACAATGCGAAGCGATCTAGCAGCGGCGGCCGCAGATCCCCCTCTTCCGGATTCATCGTGCCGACGAGAATGAACCGCGCCGGGTGCTGGAATGAGATCCCCTCGCGCTCGACCGTGTTGACGCCCATCGCCGCGGCGTCGAGCATTACGTCGACGATATGATCATCGAGTAGATTCACCTCATCGACGTACAGGATGCCGCGATTAGCGGCTGCCAGGACACCGGGCTCAAAGCGGCGTTCGCCTTTCTGGATGGCACGCTCGATATCCAGGGTGCCGACGACGCGATCTTCGGTTGCGCCAATAGGGAGTTCAACAAAGGGAACCTTCTTCCACACCCAGGGCAGGGATTCCCCCTGTTCTGAACGGCTTCTGCAATTGGTGCACCAGCTAGCCGGCTGATCGGGGTCGCAGTTGAATGCGCCGTCGGCGACGACTTGGATGCCGGGTAGCAGCGCAGCCAGTCCCCGTGCTGCCGTGGATTTGGCGGTGCCGCGTTCTCCTCGGATCAGCACCCCGCCGATGCGGAAGTTGATGGCCGTGAGGATCAGCGCGCGCTTCATCCTCTCCTGGCCAACGACCGCTGTGAATGGGAAGACCAAACGTCCGTTGTCAGTCACACGTCCTCCTTGACGCGTGTCCGTGAAGGCTTGCAGGGACACGCCAGGGTTGCTTGTGGAGTATCCAGACACTGGCACCTGAGCAGCTCCAGCCTCACAGGCGCTACTTCCTGCGTTGCCGGCCGAACTCAATATCGGCCAGCACTTCAAGGAGTCGGGCGAGATAGACGGGCTTGTCAAGCCAACGGATGGTCCCGGCTCTGATACTCGTGCGCAGATTCTTGGGATCATCATCGGCGATGAGGATCTTGAGTGGAGGCGTCACGTCAGGTCTCGACTCTCCCGGCTCAGGGCCATCTCACGCTGCCGGCAATCAAGAGGGCTGGATGCGGGGAATGAACACCCGCAGTACGGGACCGCAAAAGATGGCCCTCACCCGGCACCGGGACTGTGCATTCAGCTCTCGCGACCTCCACAACGAAAGCTCACACAGTGCAGTGGGATTATACCATCGAGCGATGGCTTTTGTACAATGTGACGTCCCTGATGAAGTCAACCCAGCACCAGCGTACTGTGCGAAGGCGTCTCTGGGCAGCATTGAGCGGCGGGGTGCGCCCCAGTTTGATATCTCGTCCTGGCTGGGGTAAACTAACTGCACTTCCATCCCTGCTGCAGGATCGCTGTACAGCAATGGTGAATATGGTCCCGGTTGTGTAAGATGAACAACTTCACGGAGGTTCCCGATATGGGCGACAAGAAATACTCAGTTGGTGTGGATTACGGCACTGAGTCAGGACGTGCGGTGTTGGTCGACGTTTCAGATGGACGTGTGATTGCTTCGGCTGTCCATCCGTATGCCAACGGCGTTATCGATGATGTGCTGCCGGGTACGGACATTCGTCTTGAGCCGGATTGGGCGCTGCAGGATCCCAATGACTACATCGAAGTCCTGAAACACACGGTCCCCGCGGTGCTTCAGGAGAGTGGTGTTGATCCTGAGGATGTCATTGGCGTGGGGGTCGATTTCACGGCCTGCACGGTGGTTGCTGCGAAGGCAGATGGTACGCCGTTGTGCTTCCTGCCGGAGTGGCGCGACAACCCGCACGCCTGGATCAAGCTGTGGAAACACCATGCAGCGCAGCCGGAGGCCAACCAGCTTAATGAGAAAGCTCGCGAGATGGGGCAGGTTTGGCTGGATCGCTATGGCGGCAAGATCAGTTCTGAGTGGTTCTTCCCCAAGGTATGGCAGACGCTTGACGAGGCGCCCGATGTCTATGCTGCCGCGGATCGGTTTATTGAGGCGGCGGACTGGATCATCTGGCAGCTAACAGGCCAGGAAACTCGCAACAACTGCACAGCGGGATATAAGGCGATCTGGTCGAAGAAGGATGGTTTCCCGACTGACGAATTCCTGGGCGCGCTTGATCCACGGTTGGCGTCCGTGGTCGATGACAAGATGTCCCTCGAAATCGACTTCTTGGGGGACAAGGCCGGTGGTATCTGTGGAGACGCTGCCGAATGGACCGGTCTGAAGGTCGGGACCGCGGTCGCAGTGGGGAATGTCGATGCCCACGTCTCGGTGCCTGCAGCTACGGTGACGGGGCCGGGGCGTATGGTCATCATCATGGGTACCTCAAACTGCCATATGATTCTCAGTGAGGAAGAGCACACTGTGCTCGGAATGTGTGGCTATGTCGCTGACGGTATCATCCCGGGCTATTTCGGCTATGAGGCAGGCCAGTCCTGTGTGGGCGACCACTTTGCGTGGTTTGTGGAGAACTGCGTCCCCGCATCCTGCCAACGCGAGGCCGCTGCACGGGATGTGTCGATTCATGAGTTGCTGGAGACAGAGGCCGCCCGGCAGAAGCCCGGCGAGCATGGTCTCGTGGCGCTGGATTGGTGGAACGGCAATCGGAGTGTGCTCGTCGACGTCGATCTGACGGGGCTCCTGATCGGCCAGACGCTGGCCACCAAGCCGGAGGATATCTACCGCGCGCTTATCGAGGCTACGGCGTATGGCACCCGGATGATTGTGGAGACGTTCGACGAGAGTGGCGTCGCCGTTGACGAGATCGTGGCCACCGGTGGGCTTCCTGAACGCAACAAGCTGCTGATGCAGATCTACGCGGATGTCACAGGGCGCGAGGTGAAGATTGCTGCGTCGACACAGACGCCGGCGCTCGGCTCTGCGATGTTCGGCGCTGTCGCGGCCGGCAAGGCTGCCGGCGGCTATGATAGCATCCAAGAGGCCAGTGCGGCGATGGCGAGTCTGCGAGATGAGCAGTTCACACCGATCCCGGAGCATACGGCGGTATACGACAGGCTCTATCAGGAGTATGTCATACTGCATGATACCTTCGGGCGTGGGGCAAATGATGTGATGAAACGGCTCAAGGCGATTCGAGCGGCGAGCTTGAGCTGAGGGGAGTGTTATGTTAGGAAAGCTGCGTGAGGAGCTCTGGCAATTGCATCTCGAGTTGCCCAAGAACGACCTGGTGAAGTGGACCGGGGGCAACGTCAGCGCCCGTGATCCGGAGACGGGTTATGTGGTGATCAAGCCGTCCGGTGTGCGGTATGAGGTGCTCAGACCGTCGGACATGGTGATTGTCGATCTTGAGGG
>CBFCZM010000048.1:0-10977 GCA_965602565.1 uncultured Anaerolineae bacterium | reverse complement strand
GACGTGTCCCCGAGGGGACCTGGCCTACATGCAGATCTCATGTAGGTTGGGCTGTTAGCCCGACCATCTACTCGACGGTACAAGGTGCTGTTTACGGAGTAGACGTCGTGTTCGCATACGCACACCATGCAGGACGAAAATGCTGTCGCGAACTTGCAGAGGTCGCCAGATAGCCGGGCACGACGACGTGTCCCCGAGGGGACCTGGCCTACATGCAGATCTCATGTAGGTTGGGCTGTTAGCCCGACCATCTACTCGACGGTACAAGGTGCTGTTTTCGGAGGTGCGCGGACTGGGGTCCGCTCGGAGCAAGGACGGCGCGGGTGCTTAACGGTGCTCGGCCGAGTCCAGGGAGGACACACTATGTATTATGAACAGACACTTCATTCGCGAAAGGCGTGGGCCGGTTGGGTCCGTGATGTGGCCGTGGCACTTACGGCGGCCTATGTGCTTGCATTGAGCGCCCAGGTCCGGGTCCCGGTTCCGTTCAGCCCGGTGCCGGTGACGGGGCAAACATTCGTCGTGCTGTTGATTGGCGCACTGTTCGGGAGGCGCGTCGGCCTGCTCTCGGTGGGGGCTTACCTCGCTGCCGGCGGGGTAGGGCTGCCGTTCTTCGCCGGGGGCACCTTGGCCGGCCCGACCGGTGGCTACCTATTGGGATTCGTCGCCAGTATCACGCTGGTATCTACACTGATCGAAAAGGGATGGGGGCGGCGTCCGGTGACTGTAGCGTTCGCGCTCCTGCTGGGCACGATGGTCATCTATCTGTTCGGGCTGCCTTGGTTGGCGCTCTTTGTCGGGCCGCAGCGCGTGTTGGTGCTGGGCCTGCTACCGTTTGTGGTCGGCGACCTGCTGAAGATGCTTTGCGCCACGGGTATCGTCGTCGCCCGCTACCAGTTGTAGGTTTGGAGGAAGTGTTACGTGAATCGCAGTCGTGAGCCACATGACGCGTATGGGCTGAGGAGCACACCTATTGCCATCATCGGCGCAGCCGGTATCTTTGCTCAGTCGCACGATGTTTCGGAATATTGGGACAACATCCTCAACAAGATCGACTGCATCACGGAGGTGCCCCCCTCGCGGTGGAACGTCGATGATTACTACGACCCGGACCCATCTGCCCGCGACAAAGTCTACTGCAAACGCGGTGGCTTTCTTCCCGACATTGACTTCGACCCGATTGAGTTCGGCATTCCCCCCAGTATCCTGGAGGTGACCGATGTCTCTCAACTGCTGGGGCTGGTGGTCGCGCGGGATCTGCTGTCGGACGCCGGGTACGGCGCTCAGCCCGATGGCCGGGATTTCGACCGGACGCGTGTGGGCGTGGTATTGGGCGTTGCCAGTGGCCTGAAGATGATCACGCCGTTGACCTCACGTCTTCAGTACCCGGTCTGGGAGCGGGTACTGAGCAGCTACGGGCTGCCGGAGGCGCAGGTCAGCGAGATCGTCGACAAGATCAAGATGGCCTATCCGGAGTGGAACGAGGACGCTTTCCCCGGTCTCCTGGGAAACGTCATCGCCGGTCGCATTGCTAACCGTTTCGACCTCGGGGGCATGAACTGCACCGTAGATGCGGCGTGCGCGAGCAGTCTCAGTGCGCTCAAGCTCGCGGTGAGCCAGCTTCTTGAAGGCCGCGCCGATATGATGATCGCGGGCGGTGTCGACACGGACAACTCCCCCTTCTCCTTCATGTGTTTCAGCAAGACGCCGGCCTTCTCGAAAGGCGACGTGCCACGCCCCTTTGATGCCGATGCTGACGGTATGATGGTCGGCGAGGGGATCGGTATGGTGATGCTCAAGCGTCTGGCGGATGCCGAGCGGGATGGCGATCACGTCTATGCCGTGATACGCGGCTTTGGGGCCTCCAGCGATGGTCGCTACAAGAGCATCTACGCGCCGCGGCCCGAGGGCCAGGCGCTGGCGACCCGCAGGGCCTATGAGGATGCTGGTGTCTCGCCGCTCTCCGTGGGGCTGGTCGAAGCTCACGGGACCGGCACCCGTGCCGGCGACCCTGCGGAGTTTGAGGGGCTGTCGCAGGTCTTCGGTCGGGCAAACGGACGAGATCAGCATATTGCCCTGGGCAGCGTCAAGTCACAGATCGGCCACACCAAAGCGGCGGCAGGTGCCGCCGGCATGATCAAAGCGGCATTGGCGCTCGACCAGAAGGTGCTGCCACCGACGTTGAACGTGACCCAGCCCAACCCCAAGTTCGAACTCGAGACCACGCCCTTCTACGTCAACACTGAGACTCGCCCGTGGATCCGGCCCGAGGGTGGTGTGCCGCGCCGAGCGGGCGTCAGCGCGTTCGGGTTTGGCGGCACCAACTGTCACATCGTGTTGGAGGAGTACAGCGCCGACCACAATGCCGCCTACCGTCTGGGCGGTGTGGCACAACCTGTGCTGCTCCACGAGAGCGATGCTGCGGCGCTACTGCTTTCCTGCGAGACGCTGTTGGCGGCCTTGAGCGGAGACGGCGCCGCCACGGTCTACGATGAGGTCTCCTCGGCAAGCAAGGCACCGGCCATCCCGCGAGAAGATGCCCGGTTGGGGTTTGCTGCGGATTCCCTGGACCAGGCTCGAGATCTCCTATCCGGTGCAATTGCGATGATGCGTGCGCGCCCCGACGTTGAGAGCTGGGAGCACCCCAAGGGCATCGTCTACCGCCGGAAGGGCATAGAGGCCGAGGGTGGCCTTGTTGCTCTTTTCCCTGGGCAAGGTGCTCAGTACCTCAACATGGGACGCGATCTCGTCGCCAACTTCCCGCCGTTGCGCGAGATGTTTGGCCGCATGGATGCTCGCTTTATCGCGGAGGGGTCGCCGGCCCTGTCGTCGATCGTCTATCCGCCCCCGGCGTTTGACAAGGAGACAGAGGAAGCGCAGACGGCTGCCCTGCAGGCCACGGACTATGCCCAGGCCGCGATCGGCGTGTGCAGTGCCGGGCTGTTCAAGCTGCTCAACCAGGCGGGATTCGAGCCGAACTTCACTGCCGGGCATAGCTTTGGCGAGTTGTCTGCGCTGTGGGCCGGGGGCTTGCTCGACGATGATGACTTCCTGCGATTGGTCAAGGCGCGCGGCAAGGCGATGAGCCCCCCGGATGATCCGGATTTCGATGCCGGTGGCATGGCTGCCGTTCAAGGGGCACCTGCTGACGTGGAACGCGAGATCGCGGCGTTCGAGAACGTGGTCATCGCCAACCTGAACTCCAATTCACAGGTGGTGCTTGCCGGGCCGACGGTGGACATGGTAAGCGCCGGCGAAGCGCTGAGCGGGAAGGGGTTCAAGGTCACTATGCTGCCGGTCTCGGCTGCTTTCCACACTCCATTGGTGGGCTACGCGTCAGCGCCCTTCGCCGAGGCTGTGGCACCTACGACCTTCCACCCGTCGGATGTGGTGGTCTACTCCAATACGACGGGGGAACCCTACCCGGATGACCCTGAGGTCACGAGAACGCTGTTATCCAACCACATCCTCAATCCGGTCCTTTTCAAGCGGCAGGTCGAGGCCATCTATGAGGCCGGCGGCCGCGTCTTTGTTGAGTTCGGGCCACGCCGGATCACAACCGGTCTCGTGGAGGACATTCTGGCGGACAAACCGTACGTCGCAGTAGCGCTAAACCCGAGCCGGAGCAAATCAAGTGATCGCCAGTTCCGTGAAGCCGTCGTGCAACTGCGCGTCGCCGGCTTGGATCTGGACAATGTTGATCCGTATGAACAGATGGTCTCGGCCAGCGCAGTGCGCGAGACAGCACAGGGCTGATGCAGCTACGGGAGGAATGAGAATGGCATTCAAGATTACCCTGAATGGGGCAAACTACGTGGACGCGAGACGGCAGCAGGCCTTCGAAGCTGCCCTGGCGGAGGACAAGGGCAAGTCGAGCTATCTGGGCGGGAATGGCCACACCGCGAATGCGGCTGAGAAGCCGCCAGTGGCAACGGCGTTGCCGGCGACGGCTGCCGGTGACGCAGTGCAGGCCGCTGTGGAAGCCGCGGCAGCCGCGGTGGAGGCCGACAGTTCTGTGCCACCCGCGGTGGTTGTGGTGCAGGACTACGATCGCGTGCTGCAGGGGTTGGAGCTTGGCTTGGCCAAATCCTATGACCATCAGAGTGAGACGTTGAGGGTGCACCAGCAGTACCTGAGCAATCAGGCTGCCTACGCCAGCATCTTCGCTCAGCTGATGCAGGAACAGGGCACGCTTTTCGCGGGTGATTCGCCCGTCTCAGGACAGAGTGACGTGCTGCTGCAGATTCTGCAGCGTCTATCACGCAGCGTGGAGCAGTTCCACGAGCATCAGGCTGGGACGCTGACCGTCCACAGCCAGTTCTTGGATCAGCAGGCAGCGTATGCTCAGGCGTTCGTCGACCTACTGCAGACGCACTACGGGACTGCCCTGACCGGCGGCGGGACGCCTGCCGGCAACGGCAAGCTGTATGGTAACGGTAATGGCAATGGCCATCACGCTACCCCGGTGGCTCAGGCTCCGGTGAGCACACTTCGGCAGGCGGTGGCCGAACCCATTGTCGCCATGGCGCCGCGTGCCGAGGCGCCTGCGGAGACGGCGCCCGCTGAGACTGCGACGCGGATCGCCAAGCCGGTTCCGGCCCCGGTCCCGGTCGCGAGCAGCGCGCCCGCGGGCACGCCAACAGGCGTGGGGGAATTGGGCAACGCGCTTCTGGAGATCGTTGGCGAGAAGACGGGTTACCCCGCCGAGATGCTGGAGCTGGAGATGGACATGGAGGCGGATCTGGGGATCGACTCCATCAAGCGGGTTGAGATCCTCGGGGCGCTGCAGGATGCCTATCCTGCCCTGCCGGACATCGAAACCGATGCGTTGGCGGAGTTGTGCACCTTGGGGGATATCCTTGACTACATGACCGCGCAGACTGACGGCCCAGAGCAATCGGTCACAGCGGCTGCTGGGGTTGCCTCAGACGTTCCAGCTGTAGACGTGCCTGAGCAGGCGGACGCGACGTCGGCTGAGCTAGCGAGCCCCAGGCTCACGAGCCTGGGTGGTGAGCTGCTGGCGATTGTGAGCGAGAAAACCGGCTATCCGGCCGAGATGCTGGAGCTGGAGATGGATATGGAGGCGGATCTGGGGATCGACTCCATCAAGCGGGTTGAGATCCTCGGGGCGCTGCAGGATGCCTATCCGGCCCTGCCGGACGTCGAAACCGATGCGTTGGCGGAGTTGCGCACCTTGGGGGATATCCTTGACTACATGACCGCGCAGACTGACGGCCCAGAGCAATCGGTCACAGCGGCTGCTGGGGTTGCCTCAGACGTTCCAGCTGTAGACGTGCCTGAGCAGGCGGACGCGACGTCGGCTGAGCTAGCGAGCCCCAGGCTCACGAGCCTGGGTGGTGAGCTGCTGGCGATTGTGAGCGAGAAAACCGGCTATCCGGCCGAGATGCTGGAGCTGGAGATGGATATGGAGGCGGATCTGGGGATCGACTCCATCAAGCGCGTCGAAATCCTCGGCGCCCTGCAGGATCAGCATCCGGATCTGCCCGAGGTGGAGACGGAGGCACTGTCCGAGCTGCGGACGTTGGCGCAGATCCTCGACTATATGAAGGACGGGGCAGCGGCAAAAAAAGCATAGGGCAGGAGCGGCGCAGCGTTCCCGCGATTCAGGCTGCGGGGGTCTCCTTTCGTTGGCTGCCTGTTCCAGATGCCCTGGACATCACTCTGCCTGACACATTTGTCTCAGTTGTCGTCGATGACGGGTCGGCGCTGACGCCGGCTCTGGTACTGCGGCTTCGTGCTGCCGGATGGCCCGTGGTGCTGCTGCGTTTCCCTGATACGGTGCGTGCGTATGCTGACGGGGCCTTGGCGCAGGACCTTCCTGTTGTCGTACCGGACTCGGGCGATGAATCATCCATAAGCGCGGCACTTTCTGCGCTGCGGGAAGCGCACGGCCCGGTTGGTGCTCTCATCTACCTGCATGCGCAGCCGACCGGCGAGCACGAGGTCGGTGATGTGCCCCACACGGGTGTGGGGGATGCCGTACGACGCCCCTTCATCTTGGCGAAGGTTCTCTGGTCGGACTTGGATGCTGGGGCCGGCGCTGGCTGGGCCGGCTTTTTCACGGCTACGCGGATGGACGGCGCGTTAGGCACGACCGGGCAACTGCCGGGCGGAGCACGTGGTCTGGCTGCGGGCGGCTTGGCCGGGCTGACCAAAACGCTGCGTCTGGAATGGCCGACAGTGGCCTGCAGGGCCGTCGACCTGGCGCCCGAGCTAGAGCCGGATCGGGCTGCGGAACTCCTGTTTGGGGAGATTTGCGATCCTAACCGGTTGGTTGCGGAAGTAGGTTGGGGGGATCGTGGGCGGATGACGCTTGAGGCCGGTGCGCGTCAGCTCTCTCCGGTCCTGGAGGAGACAATGCACAGTGCATAGTGACCGACCGGCAGCCGAGACCGTCTTCCTGGTCAGTGGAGGAGCGAAGGGGATCACTGCGCAGTGCGTGATTGTGCTGGCGCGCCGGTTCCGGTCGAAGTTCATCCTCGTCGGACGATCTCAGTTTGATGCGCAACCTGAGCCGGAGTGGGCCGTGGGGAAGGCGAGCGACGCCGACCTTATGCAGGGCGCGATGGCGCATCTTGTATCGATCGGCGAACGCCCTACGCCGCGCGTGCTGAAGTCGATGGTGCGCCAGGTCCTTTCGCGTCGCGAGATCGCGACCACACTGCACGCAGTGAACGAGGCTGGCGGTGAAGCGGTCTACATCACGGCGGATGTGACCGACATCGACGACCTCCGAGCCGCCGTTGCTGCTGCGGAGCCGCGCTTCGGTGCCGTCACCGGCATCGTCCACGGCGCCGGCGTGTTGGCGGACAAGCGCGTTCAAGATAAGGCTGTTTCGGACTTCGATCGCGTCGTCTCGGTGAAGGTCGACGGGCTGCTGAACCTTCTGGGATCTGTGCCCGCCGAGCGGCTGGATATGCTCGTGCTCTTCTCGTCCGTGGCGGGTTTCTATGGCAACGTGGGCCAGGCAGATTATGCGGTGGCCAACGAGATCCTGAACAAGGCCGCGCACTGGGTGAGGCGCCAGGCACCGCACTGTCGCGTCCTTGCCGTGGATTGGGGGCCGTGGGACGGCGGCATGGTGACGCCGGCGCTTCGGGAACAGCTTACCGCCCGCAACGTGGAGGTGCTCCCCATCGATGTGGGCACGACGTTGCTGGCGGATCTGCTGAGTGACTCGCTGCCCGGGTTTGACGCGACCGCTAGTCAGGTCGTTGTTGGCGGCGCGATGGTCCCCCCGCCCGGCACGGTTGGCCCGGTCGACACGACGCGCTCCTACCGCATCCGCCGCCGGCTGACATTGGAGGCGAATCCCTTCCTGCGGGACCATGTGATCGGTGGCTCTGCCGTACTCCCGACCGTGTGCGCGGCCAGCTGGATGATCAATGCCTGTGAGCAGCTCAATCCGGGCTATCAGTTCGTGAGGATTGATGAGTATCAGGCCCTGAAGGGGATCGTCTTTGATGGCGATCTTGCGGACGAGTACATTCTGGAACTCGACGCTGATCCAGATGCAGCAGAGGGCACGATCATCTATGACGCGCTCATCTCAAGCCAGACCCGGCAGGGGCGTCCACGCTATCACTACCGTGCGCGGGTGACGTTGGGGGCGCCACTGCCTGCTGTGTCAGGTTCTGTGCCCGTCGCCGGGTCAAGTGTCATGGACGGCGCCGCGCTCTACCGCGATGCCATCCTGTTCCACGGTCCCAGTCTTCGGGGCATCGAGTCCATTCTGGAGATAGACGAACGCGGACTGACGATGCGCTGTCGTCAGCCCGAGCTCTCCCGCGAAATGCAGGGCCAGTTCCCCGTTCAGACGTTCAACCCCTACGCCGTGGATGTGCAGCTGCAGAGTCTGCTGGTCTGGGCGCACCGGTACGTTGGGCATGGTGGACTGCCCCTGCGGATCAGGGAAGGCATCAGCTACCAGCCAATCCGCTTCGGCATCGTGACCTATGCCTCGATGGAGGTGCGCTCGTGCACGGCGCGGACCCTGGTCGCCGACGTGTCGACGGTTGATGAGACGGGCCGTCTCTGTATGGAAGTCCGGGGCGCCGAGATCACATTGAGCGAGCGCCTGAATCAGCTCTTCGCGCAGAACCGGCTGGAACCTGCGAACGCTACGGCGTTCGGGGTGCCGGTGGGCTAGGGGGAGCTGTGACGAAGCTATGTATTGTCGGGATGGCCTGTGCTGTCGGTGACGGCGATCTCGACGCATGCGAGCGCACCATCTATGCAGGTGAGCGTGGCCTGAGCGAGACGTCCGGTACCCAGACGGCGCCGGAGCAGCTCGCCGGCCGGCTGGTCGCGCAGCACTTACCTGATATGGGGCAGGACCTGCGTATCGGCACCGTGGTGTGCGGCGATGAGCGGCCCGTGGCGCTCGCCCAGGGCGTAGTAGATGAGATCGGCGGGAATGCCAGGGATGTCCGCACCGCCGGTGTGGTGGCTGACGACTTGGTGGGTGCGTTTGCGATGGTCTCACGCTGGCTGGCGGAGGAATCCGTCGATCTGGCGCTGATCGTGAGCGTAGGAACGGCATGGAACGCTGCGTTCCCGAGCGCTGCGTTCCCGAGCGCTGCGTTCCCGAGCGCTGCGTTCCCGAGCGCTGCGTTCCCGAGTGCTGCGGTGCTGGTATCAGGTGAGGGTTCCGAGCTCCAGGCACAGGCCTATGCCGTGATCGACTCCGTTGCGATAGAGCCCAAGTCCGACAACGGTGTCGTGCTGCGTCAAGCCATGGGGGTGGCCCAGATCGTGCCCGGCGATGTCGATTATCTTGAGACAACCAGCTGGCCTCCTGCCGCGGCGCTCGTCCGAGCTTACAGCACCGGTACCTCTGAACTCACGTGTGCAGTGGGTAGTCTGGATGCCGGCAACATGCGCGGCGCGGCGATGATCGCCCTGATCAAGGCTGCGCTGTGTGTGCACCGGCGGATGCTGGTGCCGACGCTGCCGGCAGCGCTGCAGTCGCCGGCATTTGACCGTGACGCTGCCTGGCACGGCACGCCCTTCTACACAGTTTCAGGCGCGCGTCCGTGGTTCTCAGGCGGCGCAGGAGATCCACGCAATGCGCACGTGGCGTTTCCATTCGACGGAGGGATAGGACACATTTTCCTATCCGAGCCACCGGTGCGTCAACCAGCTCCGGCCTTTCGCCCTGATCTGACTGCGCGTCGTTCGTATCTCCTCCCTGTCGCCGGCGATAGCCGGGCTGCGCTGCTTGCCGGCGTGGAGACGCTGCAAGCCTGTCTCGAAGACTCGGCCACATCTGCGGACACAGATGTGGCAACCCTTGCCGCAGCCGCCTGCCGGACTGCCGCCGCCGGTGACGATGCGCCCTACGCCTTGTCCATAGTCGGACGGGACCGTGAGGAACTGCTCAAGGAGCTTGGCTTTGCGGTGGAGGGTGTGGCACGCGCGTTTGACACGGGGAAAGCGTGGCAGACGCCCAGAGGTAGCTGCTTCACAGCGACGCCTCTCGGCGAGCACGGCGTGACCTTTGTCTATCCGGGGGTCTTCAACTCCTACGTCGGCCTGGGGCGGGAGCTATTCCAGCACTTCCCGTGGCTGCACGAGCGCCTCGCGGAACTCACCTGCGATCCGGGCTCTCTCCTGGCAGAGTCATGGCTGTATCCTCGCAGTCGTATTCCGCTGACCAAGGAGGATCTCGCTGCGCGCCTGGTTCGCCTTCAGGGCAACCCGATGGCGATGATTGAGTCGGGATCCTCGGTGGCGATCGCTCACACCTCGATTCTGCAGGAGTTGTTTGGCGTACACCCTCGCGCAGCGATGGGGTACAGCATGGGAGAGGGCACCATGTTCTGGGCCACTGGAGTGTGGCGAGACGCCGACGCCAGCAGCTGTGCCCTGCACACAGCGCCGCTCTTCTCGACGATGATCTCCGGTCCGCGAACCACGGTGAAGGCACACTGGGGGCTGGGTCCTGATGAGGATGTCAATTGGGCAACCTGTTTGCTCAAGGCAAATGTCGACCGGGTGCGACAGGCCGCGGCGCAGGAGCCCAAGGTCTTTGTGACCTTCATTAACCTGGTCAACGAAGTGGTCATCGCCGGAGATGAGGCCGGATGCCGCCGTGTGATCGCCGCCCTGAACTGTCACGCTCTGCCGGTACCTGCGAGTGTAGCTATCCACAACGAGGCGATCTGCGGGGCCTATGATGCGCTGGTTGATATCTACACACATCCCGTTGTCGCACGGCCCGAATTGACTTTCTACTCGACGGCGACCTACGATAGGCTTGAGTTGGCAGAGGACGTGTTGGCCGACGCGATGGCCACGATGTGCTGCCAGCAGGTAGACTTCCCCAGGTTGGTGTCGCACGTCTATGACGAGGGTGCCCGCGTTTTTGTGGAGCTTGGGCCGCTGGCCACTTGTACCCGGCGAATCAGCCGTATTCTCCGCGGCAAGTCCCACGTGGCCGTAGCGCTTAACCCATCTCCGGGAGATGATCTGGACGGGGTGATCCGTGCCCTGGCGGCGCTCGTGGCGCACCGGGTGCCGTTGGATCTATCAGTGCTCCACACCCAGCCGGTCCGGCAGCCGCTGCAGATTGAGGCCAAGCCTAGGGAGCAGGCTCCCACGCTCCCCGGCAAGCCGGCTACCCGTGTCCCTGGACCCCCGGTTCCGGCGCCGGCTGTGATCACGCAGATCCCTGTCGCTCCGGGGCCGGTCCCGGTTGCGGTGGGTGCGGCCGATCCTGCAGCCGTTGTCCCTGGACCATCGATGTCTGCGGCACCGGGCAACCGCGGGTCGATCGATGTCACGTCGCGGTCCGAAGGGCTGATTGATCTGTACGCAGGTCACCTGTTGCCACACCGGCACGGTGCCGCCCAGGTACACGATGCTTTCCTTCAGACCCGCAATGATGCTCAGATCCGGGCTGGCTCGCTGATTGCCCTGCAGATTGCGGCCGGTAGGCGGCTTCTCGCAGGACCG
>CBFCZM010000047.1:0-11105 GCA_965602565.1 uncultured Anaerolineae bacterium | reverse complement strand
CTGGCGCGTGCACTGGAGCTGCCCATGGCTGCAGGAGAGAAGATCCGTCTGACCGACAACGACGTCGTCATCACCGGAATCATGGGCGATGTGAAGGGCAAGGATATCGTTCTGGTGGACGACGAGATCGCCACCGCCGGCACGATTGCCGAGATCGTGAACTACATGGTCACCCATGGGAACATCCGCCAGGTTACCGTGGTCGGTACGCACGGACTCTTCACCGGGTTGGCGGTGGAACGCCTGAATGCCCTGGAAATAATCGACGAGATCGTCGTAACCAACACCGTGCCGCTGCTCGACGGGCGGCGCCCTGATCGCCTCGTCGTCCTGGAGGTGGGCCGTATCTTCGGCGAGGTGATCCGCCGCAATGTCCAGGGCGAGTCGGTCGGCTCTCTGTTCGAGTTCTGGCCGGTACCCCCGCGGAGTTAGGGTCTGCGGATCCACTCTCCGCCATAGGCACAATCTGCGAGCCAGTCCCTGGCCGAGGAGAAAGAACATGACAGAGTCGCCGCTTCCTCCGGAGAGCATTGACGAGCCCCTGCCCGAGGAGGACACCAACGACAAAACACCCGAGGACCTGAACGGCTGGCGCGCGTTCGCGACCCTGAGCGAGTTCCTGCATGACGATGGCTGGCATCCCCAGCAGCTGAATGACAAGACCATCTTCCGCGTCTACTACTCAGGTGACCACGGCGACGTCCGCTGCTACGCCCAGATCAGGGTGGATCTGGAGCAGTTCCTCTTCTACGCCGTCGCACCCGTGAAAGCCCCTGGGGAGATCCGCTCGGCCGTTGCCGAGTACATCACCCGGGCCAACTTCGGCCTGCGCATCGGCAGTTTCGAGCTGGATTTTGCCGATGGCGAAGTGCGCTACAAGAGCAGCCTGGACTTTGAGGCAGAGACGCTGACCCCCAAACTGATCAAGAACGCCATCTATCCAGCCGTACACACGATGGACTTCTACCTACCAGGTCTGTTGGCCGTGATGTACGGCAACAAGACGCCGGAAGAGGCTATCCAAGAAATCGAGGGATAGCGTAGAAAGAGGGCACTACCCATGGGTCACGTGAGAATCGGCACCTTCAACGCCAACTCCATCCGGGTTCGCCTGAACCAGATCCTCACCTGGCTGGATGCCCGGCAGGTCGACATCCTGGCCGTCCAGGAAACCAAAGTGCAGGACCAGGACTTTCCCCTTCCCCGGATCGAGGAGGCCGGCTATCACGCCGCATTTGCCGGCCAGAAGCGAAGTGCCGGCGTGGCTACGTTGAGCAAGGTCGAGCCAACCGAAGTCTCGGCCGGATTTGACGATGGCTCGGACCACGCGCGACTGCTATGCATCCGCATCGATGGTATCTACGTTGTGAATACGTACGTACCTCAGGGCCGTGACATCGAACACGAGCAGTTCGCCTACAAGCTGGGATGGTTCAAGCAGCTGCGCGCCTGGTTGGAGGCCCGCTTCACCCCCAACGACCCTGTCGTCTGGTTGGGTGACTTCAACGTGGCCACGGAGGATATCGACGTCCACGACCCGAAGGGGCTGCGCAACCACGTCGACTTCCACCCCCAGGCACAGGCCGCTCTGGAGGATGTGCGGACATGGGGCTTCATCGACGTCTTCCGCAAACACCATCCCGACGAACCCAACCAATTCACCTACTTCGACTACCGGGCCAGGAACCCCATCGAACGCAATGTGGGCTGGCGCATCGACCATATCTGGGCCACGTCGCCCTTGGCGGCCAGATCCACCGGCGCCTGGATCGACGTGGACGCGCGGCGCGCCGAACGCCCCTCAGACCATACCTTCCTCGTAGCGGAGTTTGAGGTCTAGGGCAGAGCGAGCGAGCAAGCGAACAGACGATAGGGTGGTGATGTGAGGCATTGGGCCTGCGCGAAGTGAAGCGCCAAAACGGCGGGATCTTTCTGTCCCGCCGCTCTGTCTACCTGCTATTCACAAGTCGACCCAATCGCTCAGCCGCCTACTCGCCTCTTCGCCTGCTCGCTTCCTGGCTCATTCTCTCATTCTCCGCCGTCAATCTCCGCACGAGGCACTGCAGCCCCCTGCTGGATGACGTGCGTTAGCTCGTGGGTAAGAAGGAAGCGGCCCGACTCCGTGCCGGGCTGGTAGCGCCCGGCGCGGAAGTAGATATCGCGCTCGTTTGTAAAGGCCTCAGCCCTGACCTGTCCGGAGAGCTCATCCGCCGCCGTCCCGGTGTGTATGCGCACGCCGCCGAAGTCATAGCCAAACGCGCCCTCCAGTTCAGCCCGGAATCCGAGGTCCAGCGCCTGGCCGCCGCCTCTGCCGGCAGCCAACCGAGATTCCACATCGCCGGCAGCGGCCGGCATCGACGACTCAGATGCGGCTGTAGGGGCGGGCTCTGACGCGGGGCTCAAGTGCAGGGCCGCCTCCGCTTCCGGGAACCCCTGCCATTGCATGGCAGGAACTGGAGACGCACGCCGCGCCTGCAACAGCTCTTCCAGTTCCTCCTCCTCTTGGCGCTGCAGCGTGGGAACAGGATCCCGGCCACGCGCCTGCAGCAGCTCTTCCTCCTCCTCCTCCACTTGGCGCTGGATCGGCACGCCAGAAACGGCGGCTGGCTCAGACGTAAGGAAGCCGGGACCAATCCTTCGCATCACCCTAGCGGCCACGCGGTCGGCCTCCTGTTCGTAGATATCCTCTGGGGCACCGATCGTGAGCTTGGCCTGTAGATAGCCACCTGCGTGCAGTCGAGCGACAGCCCGGTTACCGGCAGTCTGCTGGAGTCTCAGGACGGGATGCAGGGACGTGGAGTTAGGGGCAGTCACGGGGGATCTCGCGGACAGCGGCTTCCGCAGGTCACTACGAACACGCAAAGGACTCGTCATACCTGCCTCCTACGTTGGCTCTCGCTGAAGGGTAGCTAACGTCATTATAGCAGGGTTTTCCGGCATGCGCATCTGGGCTAGGGCTATCATCTGGCGGCGGCGCAACTCTGTGGTAAGATCCTAAGTGAGCGTACAAGCTCCTTGGCTTCGGTTTGCTCAAACCAGCGCAATCAGAGAACATAGCCAAGCTCCAGTCCCCAGGGCACAGATCGGGCCAGACAGGAAAGGCATAGGTAGATGAACCCGTTGCAGAAACAGGTGGCAAAGTGGCAGGAATACTCCAAGATCTCAGAGGTCGACCGGATCGCACGGCGTGCCTTTGCGAACAACTCCTTTGACGGCGTGCTGACGATGATCGGCGTGGTCATGGGAAGCTTTTTCGTCGGCGTGCAGGATGCCTCCGTCGTCCTCGTCACCGGCCTCTCCACCGCGCTGGCCATCGGCATTTCGGGTGGCTGGGGTGCCTACCTCACCGAATCGGCCGAGCGACGCCACGAGATCAGCGAACTCGAACGATTCACACTGACCGACCTCAGGGACACCAAGATCGGCAAGGCATCGCGCATGGCCGTGGTCCTGGTCGCGGCAGTCGATGGGTTGTCGCCTTTTCTCGCCGCGCTCCTGGTCTTGATCCCCTTCTTCTTCGCGCCTCTGCTGCCCGCCGTGGCCTATGCTTACTACCTGTCAGTCGTCGTGGCCCTGCTGGCGTTGTTTGGCTTGGGCACCTATCTGGGAAGCATCTCCCGGGAGAACGTGATCAGCTACGGTGTCAAGACCGCGATCGCCGGCGTCATCTGTATCGCGCTCAGCTACGCGCTCGAGCAGTTGGCGAGATAGCCATCGTCTTCGGGTCTGAGGAGAGCGAAGTCTTGAGCCGCAGCACGACTGCGAAGACAGCCTTGGACCCGAGAACTCTAGTGAACACACTTGCCGCCACGAAAGCGCATCAGCATCACAAAGGTAGAACACGGACTCAATCAGCCAACCCCAGCACTCGCCGGGGATTCGGAAGCAGATAGCCCCGACCGCAAGTCGGGGCTATCTGCTTTGCCGGATCTCTGGCGGGGAAGTGATCTGGGTGGCCCCCTATGTGGTCAAGCAGCAAGGGCCGCACAGCTGAGAGGAGCACGAGCTTCTCGATGAAGTGGCTGAGATCCTGAGGATGATGCCGGACGACGGTGATAGCGCCCGCATGAACTGTAGGTGGGCATCCCGGCCCACGACCCCGGTGCGGAGCGTGCCCGATCACCGCTGTGACGTCTCCGCGAGCTGCCGATCCGCCGGAGCAATTCCTTGCACGCTCAAGATCCGCAGCCATGTGCTGCGGGGCTTCGAATCCACGCTCGGATTCAGGCCACGTTCCGGTTCTGCGGTGCGTGAGGCAGCGGCTCGTCGCCGCAACTCTGCCCCAATCCCGGCTCTGCCCGTTCGCCCCGCTTGTGGGACAGTCCCGCTAGCTGGGCGGAGTTGTCGCGGGCGGAATCAAGGGTAGCCTACAAGCGCGTAGCGCTGGCCATGGTCGAGACGGGGCTGCGGGCCAGCACAAGCCGTGGCCGAAGTCAGACGACTGGTAGTCGCCAGAATGGGTCGCGCTTCCCAAACAGGGAAGAGAAGGTATAACTGAGCGAGTGTCGGGATCCGGCGGATGCTCGCCATTGGCTCGGCCGATTTCTCGACGGTGTCTGCACGCACAAGGGCACGCATTCGGCGCAGGGCCATGTGACGCCGATCGAGTTCGCCTCAGGGCGGCACGAGACTGAGCTGGCTGCATCCGAACGGGCAGCAAATCCCCTAGGACCGGCATTCAGCAGCAGAGCAAGGAGTATTGGCTTGATCCATGTTCAAGGACTGACCAAACGGTATGGCGACAAGCTGGCTCTGGATAATGTGAGCTTCAATGTCCGGCTTGGTGAGGTGCTTGGGCTCTTGGGGCTGAATGGCGCTGGCAAGTCCACAGCAATGAACATCATGACCGGCTACATTGGTGCTACCAGCGGCACGGTGACCATCGATGGCCACGATGTCTCCCAAGAGCCGCGTGAAGCAAAGCGGGTCATCGGCTATCTGCCGGAGCGGCTGGCGTTCTACGGTGATATGCGCGTGCGCGAATTCCTGGGTTTTGTCTGCGATCTCAAGAGTGTGGAAGAGGGGCGCACGGAGCACGTGGCGGGCATCTGTGAGCGGGTGGGCATTGCGCACGTGACCCACCGCATGATCCGCAACCTCTCCAAGGGATACCGGCAGCGCCTCGGCTTTGCGCAGGCGCTCGTCGGCGATCCCAAGGTGTTGATCCTGGACGAACCCACCGCGGGCCTCGACCCCGCCCAGATCATCGAGATTCGCTCGCTGATCCAGGAGATCGGGCAGACACGCGCCGTGATGATATCCTCTCACATCCTGTCTGAGATTCAGGAGGTCTGCACCCGCGTTGTCGTCCTCCACGAAGGCCGGGTGCTGGCGGACGACACACCGGAGAACCTGGGCAGGGCCGCACGCGCCGCCCACCGGGTGATCGCCCTGGTCCAGGGGGACCCGCAACAGGTACAGAACGCCCTCAGCCGCGTTCCCAGGCTCAAGCGAGTGCAGGTGCTGGCCCAGGTAGAGCCCGGCGCGTATGAGTACGTCATCGAAGGCGCCCAGCAGCAGGATATCAGGGCCGATGTCTTCCGGGCGCTGGCAAGGGCCGATCTTCCGCTGTTGGGCACCCGCGCCAAGGAGGCGTCGTTGGAGCGGATCTTCCTTCGCGTCGTAGGAGAACCCGGCGTGGACAACACACAGGGGAGGAGATAGATGCTGGCCGTACTCAAACGTGAGTTCAGGGCGTACTTCCAGTCGCCCCTGGGCTATGTCTTCTTCTCTGCTATGTTCTTCTTTTCGGGCTACTACTTCTTCACCTACAACCTCTACGGCAATACCACCAATATGGGCAAGCTCTTCGAGCTGCTCTTTCCCGTGGTGCTCTTCTTGGTGCCTGTGCTGACCATGCGCCTGATGAGCGAGGACAAGCGGTCCGGGACCGACCAACTGCTGCTGACAGCCCCAATCTCGCGCACGGGCATTGTGCTTGGCAAGTACGGCGCGGCGGCATCAGTCTTCCTCATCGCCATATCCGCGACGCTGGTCCAGGCGGCGGTGATGTCATTCTTTGCGGCGCCGGATTTGCCGGTAATCGTGGGTAACTTCGTCGGCTTGCTGCTCTTGGGGACCACGCTGATCGCCATCTGCATGTTCCTCTCGGCGCTCACGGAGAGCCAGTTCATCGCTGCGGTCCTCGGCTTTGTGGTGAGCATCTTTGTCATGCTGGTGGATGCGCTGGCGTTGGTGGTCAACAGCCGCTTTCTGCAGGCGCTCTTCCGCAATCTCTCCTTCAGTGATCGATATACCTCATTCACACTGGGGATACTGGAACTGCCGAATGTCATCTTCTTCTTGAGCATCAGCTTTCTATTCGTCTTCCTGACCGTGGCAGTGCTCGATAGAGAGAGATGGGGCTGAGGAGTCGCACATGAAATGGACACTGGCTCGTAAACAGAAGAGGCAGGCGGAGACCCGAGACCCTATGCTGGCGCGCCGCAACCTGAAGCTTATGGTGAGTGTGCTGCTCTCCCTACTGGTGGTCGGAACGTTTCTGGTCAACGTCGTGGCGATGCAGCTGGGTCAGCGCTTTGCGTTGACCGTCGATCTGACTGCCAATGCGGCCTATGAGGCCGGCGAGGAGACCAGAGCGCTGCTGCAGAGCCTCGACCAAGATGTGGAAATCTACGTGCTGGCTACAGAGGACGCGTTTGGGGGCTCTCCGTACTTCCTTCAAGCGCAGCGCATGATTGAGCAGTATCCCAGGCTTTCGGCGCGCGTCGAGCTCACCTATGTTGACTATGTATTCGATCCCACCTTCGCCTCCCGGTATCCGGATCTGGCCCTGTCGGAGGGCGATGTGCTGGTGGTCCGCGGGGACCGCGTCAAGCAGCTCAAACTCTCGGACCTGTTCAACTACAGCTACACCGAGAGCGGCAGCCTGATCATACAATCTTCCCGGGCGGAGGAGGCAGTGACCTCGGCCATCCTCTACGTCAAAAACCCCGATCAGGCACGCGTTGCCGTGCTGACGGGTAATGGCATGGCCGATATGTCGGGCTTCACCGGCCTGCTTACCGAGAACAACTTCGACCTTGCCCAGGTCAATCTCACAATGGATACATTGGACAACTCCTATGACTTGGCTCTGTTGTTTGGCCCACGGATAGATCTTTCTGAGGATGCGCTCAAGAAGCTGGATGCCTTCCTCTACAATGACGGTGCCTATGGCAAGACGCTGTTCTACACGGCCGATGTGGCCCAGGCCGCCCTGCCCAACCTGGGGGTTTTCCTCAAGGAGTGGGGTATTGCCATCGGCGATGGCGCGGTGTTCGAGACCACGGCTGAGCGTACCTATCAATACCAGCCCTACTATCCCGTGGCGGAGTACGTGGATGAAGTCTACCGCGACAGACTGATCGACCCGTCCTCTCCCGTGCTGATGCCTCTGGCGCGGCCGTTGGATCTACTCTTTGTAACGCGGGCCAGTATTCTCAACGAGGTCCTGCTGCAGTTTGCTGAGACCAGCGGCGTGCGACCCGCTGAAGCCGTTGATAGTTTCGCGGTGGAGCAAGCGGAGCGGTGGGGTCCCATGCCTGCGCTGGTGCTGACCAGCAAGCGCGTCTACGGCACGACGGGCGTGATCCAATACCGCTCCAATCTGGTGGTGTCTGCTTCCACCGCCATGCTGGATACATTTTCCATCCAGAACACGTCGCTCTCCAACAGCGAGTATCTGCTCAATCTGTTCAACACTCTTTGTGAGCGTACCGATGTGGTGAACATCCGGCCCAAATCCTTGGCGGGCAACACCCTTTCTATCACCACGGCGCAGGCTAGCACACTGGGTATCTTGCTGGCGGGCGTGCTGCCGCTTGTGATCCTGGCGACGGGGATCGTGATCTGGCTCGTCAGAAGGTATCAGTGATATGACCAGGCGTCAGCAGACTGCCGAGGTCAAGCTGATCTTTGCGGCTGCGACGGTGGTGGCGTTGTTGGCCGCGACGGCCGCGGTGTTGCTGCTCAGCCCCACCGACGTGATAGAGGACACCGAAGTCTCCTTCAAGGCTGCGGAGGCCCTGGATGTGGCGCGGGTTTTCATCACCAACGAGGTCGACACGCTCGATGTCACCTTCACCGGTGAGGGATATCGGGTGGATGATATCCCGGCGGACGTGGTGGACGTGAAGAAGCTCATCGACCTGCTGAGCACCTGCAGCACTGTCTACGCGCTGCGGACGGTGGCGTCCACCGCCCAGGATCTGGACGCCTATGGCCTGGCCCAGCCGGCCGCTCGGGTTCAGATCACCTATGCAGATGAGAGCGCCCTGACGCTGCTGATCGGCGATGAGGAGCGGGTCACGGGGGACACTTACTTCGGCGTGGCGGGCGACCCCGCGGTGTATCTGATGGCAGCAGACCGCAGCGCCGGCTTCTTGCTGCCCAAGAAGGCCTATGTCGAGGCGCAGGTGACGCCGGAGCTGGTCTTGTCCTCGCCGCTCTCGGCGCTCCTGGATGTGATCCTCGTGGGTGGACGGCTGGCGGAGCCCATCACGGTGGAGGCCGTGGCTGCCAAGGACCCGGATGTTGTTCGGGCAGCGATTTCCTTCGGAGCAGCGACGCATATCGTGCGGGGCAAGGGCATCTATGAGCTGGACCAGACCTATGCGGTGGAGATGCTGGGCCCGCTTCTGGGTATCACCGCATATGACATCGTGGCCTACGGGCTCACGCCGCGGGAGATCATGGCCTTCGGGTTCAATCGACCGACCCTACAGGTGGCGTTTGATCTGAAGAACGGCATTGACGTGGAGGTGCAGCACTATGTCCTGGCGGTACTCGCCAAAGACGGTGCCTTCTACATGACCTGCAATGACAGAGGGGTGATCTATGCTGTGCCTGAGCCTGCTTTCCTGCAGATCGAGTACAGCAAGTTGTTGGTGAGGTGGTTCATCTCGCCCATGCTGATGGACGTGCGCGCGGTCGAGCTGACGACAGAAGGCAGCGAATACGAGTTCTCGATTACCGGTGAGACCAACGCGGACAAACAGGCCACCCTAAACGGAAAGGAATTGGACATCGGACGCTTCCGCGCCCTGTTCGGCCTGCTCACCAGCGCTGCCCACGACGGCAGACTTCTCGAAGACGTCGTGGTTGAGGGCGATCCGCTGCTGAGGCTCACCTACCACTACCTGGATGCGCTGAAGTCACCGGACGTGGTGGAGCTCTATCCGGGCGATGCCAGACGGCTCTACGTACAGGTCAACGGCGTCACAGAGTTGGCTATGCCGGAGACGTATCTCACTCGTGTGCAGGACGCCCTGAGCATCCTGTGGACGGACGATCCCATCGAGACTGATTGGTAGAAGTCGATCATGTACACATTCGCCCTCAGTTGGGGCTCTTGTCCGGGCTCGAGGCCGCTGTACGTCTAGGCGATCTGGTGTAATGTAGGATCCAATGGATCGTCGTCTCGATCCGGGAACGCGGATCATCAACGTGCCACCTTGAGAGTGGCAAGGATCGTAGCGATTGGAGAGACTCTGATAGGGAGGGCGGTATCGCCTGTGCTGTGGTCAAGCTCGTTCCGGAGTGTTGACAACGGGCGTTCCAGCAGATAGACTGTGAAGGTGAGCATCTGGTTGGCGTAGGCAGCCGATCACAGTACAATGGCTGTCCCGAGCATTGTCGAGACCCTCAGTCCGAGGTGTGTCGTGTTGTGAGGGAGCTTTGTGGCGTTGTCACAGAGTACACTGTAGTGGCCTATCCGTGTGGCGTAGCGCGTTCGTACCCAAATGCAGAGCACTACAGAGTGCGCTTGTCTCCCGGTGAGAAGCCCAAAGGGCCGTGGGCGCGGTCAAGCTGGTGATCAAGGTCTTGCGTACCTTTGAGTGGCTAACTCGAGTGGAAGGAGGTGTGCGGTTTGGCAGGCCCAAATGAGCTTGAACCACGGCAGGCGTTAGCTGAGCTCTGCTGCTGGGAGCCAGACATACTCAAAGTAACAGACTGAAGGTCGTACTGATCAATGCACGCCCCAATAGGAGGCACGTTCCGGCACATTCTAATCTGATCGAAGGTCGTGATTACGGCGTGTGCGATCTGAACGAAGCGACGGGCAAATCCACCGCCGATGAGGAGGTACTACGAGATGAAAGTCGGTCTGTATTCGATCTCTTGCTCCGGCACCTGGTACAACGACAGGCCTGCCCTAACTGTAGAAGAGTTCATTGACGCCGCAAAGAAGTACGGCTATGAGGGCGCCGAGATCGACCTCAAGCGCCCCCACGGTTCTCCCATCGATCTCACCCCCGAGCGCTGCAAGGAGATCAAGGCCTATGCCGAGAAGCGCGGCATGCCGCTCTGCGCCATGTCCGCAAACAACAACTTCACGTCTCCGGTTCCCGAGCACATCGAGAACGAGCTACTGATGGTGAAGGAGCAGATCCGCGTCACCAAGGATCTGGGGGCGCCGGTGTTGCGCCTATTCGTGGCATGGAGAGGCGTCACCGTCAGGAATGGCATTGCAACCTACGAGATGACCGCCAAGCACCATACCTACTATGACGCCACCGATTACGAGATTCGCCAGCGGGCCGTGGTTTGCTTCAAGGAGTGCGCCAAATGGGCGGAGGAGGCCGGCGTCGTACTGGCGCTGCAAAACCACCATCCAATCATCAAGACGTATCACGACATGCTTGATTTCGTGAAGTGGGTGGATTCCCCCTATCTCAAGTGCTGCCTTGATGCGCCTTGCTTTGGGTGGAATGCGGCAGTACAAGCCGATGCGTATGTCGAGCAGGCCGTGCGCGATGTGGGCGACCTGCAGGTGCTTTCGCACGCCAACGCCGAGTTCGTGGAGAATGCCGACGGTTCCATCACCATGGTCACGTTCGACCCCAACATTCAGCCTGTGCTCACCAACTACCCTGTCTTCATCAAGACCCTCAAAGAGATCGGTTACGAGGGCTACATCAACTACGAGTTCTGCCATATGCCGTTCCGAGATGGTAAGGTTCTGGGGTACGACTACATCGAACAGCAGATCGGGTTTGCGCAGAGGTATTTCCGCGGCCTGATCGACAACGCCTGAGCTGCAGCTCTGGCACCCAACGCGAGCATCGCTCGGGATCAAGACCCCAGTTGCACTTGTTGGCGAA
>CBFCZM010000046.1:0-11262 GCA_965602565.1 uncultured Anaerolineae bacterium | reverse complement strand
ACATTCTCTATGGTCTGTATGACCAGGATGAAGGTGATATCTGCATTCGCGGAGAGAAGGTCGTCATTGATGCGCCCACCGACGCTATCCGTCAGGGCATCGGTATGGTGCACCAGCACTTCATGCTAGTACCGGTCCTAACGGTCACCGAGAACGTCATGTTGGGGATGGAGTCGATGAAGCGTGCCGGATTCCTGGATCGTGAGACTGCCGCCGGACGGATTCGCGAGATCTCCGATCGCTACGGTCTCGAAGTGGACCCTGATGCTGTGATTGAAGATCTCCCTGTCGGCATCCAGCAGCGTGTCGAGATCATCAAGCTCCTGTATCGCAACGCCGACATCCTGATTCTTGACGAGCCGACTGCGGTCCTGACGCCGCAGGAAGTTGACGGGCTCTTTGCGGTCATCCGTTCTCTCGTTGCGCAGGGGAAGTCCGTGGTCTTTATCTCCCACAAGCTGAAAGAGGCACTGGAGATCTCGGACCAGATCGTCGTGCTGCGTCGCGGACGGGTGGTCGGCGCGACAACTCCTGACGAGAGCGGTGAGCGTGATCTGGCTGCGATGATGGTCGGCCGCGATGTGATCCTCTCTGTGCCGAAGACGCCTCGAGAGCCGGAGGACGTTGTTCTGAGCGTGCAAAGCCTCTACGTCAGAGGAGATCAGGGGAAGATGGCCGTCAATGGTATCTCGTTTGAGATGCGGGGTGGCGAGATTCTCGGCGTGGCCGGCGTGCAGGGCAACGGCCAGACGGAGTTGGTTGAGGCCCTCACCGGGCTCAGATCCGTCCAAAGCGGCCGCATTATGATTGCAGGAAGAGACATGGCGAATGCCACGCCCAGAGCGATTACCGAGGCCGGTACTGCACACATCCCCGAAGATAGGCATCGCGATGGCCTGGTCCTGGAGTATCCGGTCGCTGACAACATGATCCTGAACACTTACTACCTCCCGCCACAGGCGAAGGGTTTGGTGATGCAGGAGATGGCGATAGCCGAACGGGCGGAACGGCTGGTTGCCGAATACGATGTTCGCACGCCCGGCATCTCCACACCGGCGGGGAATCTGTCCGGTGGGAATCAGCAGAAGGTCATTGTGGCACGTGAGTTGAGCCGGTCGGTGCGCCTGACCATCGCTTCTCAACCGACCCGCGGGCTGGATGTGGGATCCGTTGAGTACATTCATTCTCAGTTGATCCGAAAACGAGATGAGGGCGCGGCAGTCTTTGTCGTCTCCGCGGAGTTGGACGAGGTGATGTCGCTGTCCGACCGGATCACAGTTATGTTCGAGGGCGAGATCATGGGGACTGTGCCGGCGGATGGCGCGACGAAAGAGGAGTTGGGGTTGCTGATGGCTGGGGTGGCGTCCGCGACAACTGCTGCAACATCCTAACCGGCAATTCGTAGGTCAACTGCTGGACGAACCGGGACCCGGGAAGCAGGAAAAGGAGCATCCATGGACAAAAGGCAGGCAGCATCGCGTGACAAGACGCGCAAGACACGTGGCGTGGCCCGGCGAAGCCTTCTGGTGCCATTACTCGCGATCGTGACAGCCTTCATCATCGGTGCACTGGTCATCGTTTTCACTGACGAGTCGGTCTATGATGCTTTCCAGGACGGGATCTGGCGAGGCATTGGCCAGGCATTCGCCGTAATCGGGCGGGCCTACTGGGCGTTCCTGACCGGGGCTTTTGGCAACCCGGTACAGATTGTCGAGGCGACACTCTCCGGTGACGCTAACCAGATCCGACGCGCTGTCTATCCCATCACTGAGACGCTGCGGATTACGACCCCCTATGTCTTCGCCGGGCTTGCCGTGGCCCTGGGCTTTCAGGGGGGGCTCTTCAACATCGGTGCTGAGGGACAGTACTTCGTCGGTGGCCTGATCGCGGTCTTTGTCGGGTACAGCATCACCGGGCTCCCTCAGATCATTCACCTGCCGTTGGCGTTGTTGGCCGGCATGGTCGGCGGTGCTTTGTGGGGCGCGATCCCTGGCTATCTGAAGGGGAAGACCGGTGCGCACGAGGTGATCAACACGATCATGATGAACTACGTCGCCTATCGTCTGGCTGAGTTCATGCTGGACGTTGGTGGGCCGATGGCCCGGGGTGATGGGCGCCCTGTGAGCCCGGAGATTCAACCGAGTGCTTTTCTGCCGCAGTTCTTCCCGAATCGCGTCGATCTGCGCGTCAACGCGGGGATATTCCTCGCCCTGGGCGTCGCTTGGGTGGTGTGGTGGCTGCTGTACAAGACGACGTTGGGGTTTGAGATCCGCACGGTTGGAAAGAACCCTGATGCGGCTCGCTATGCCGGCATCGGGGTGCCGCGCACAATGGTGATCACAATGGCGCTGAGTGGTGCTTTGGCCGGGCTTTCCGCTGCTACCGACATTTTGGGCGTGCTCCATTTCATGCCCAACGCTTTCTTTTCCGGCTATGGGTTTGATGCCATCGCGCTAGCACTGTTGGGCAACAGTCACCCAGCGGGCGTAGTGCTGGCCTCTCTGCTGTTTGGGGCCATCGGCGCGGGAGCACGGAATATGCAGGGCATAGCGCGGGTGCCTATCGATATTACATCCATTCTGCAGGGCCTGATCATTGTGTTCGTCGCTGCACCGGAGATCATCCGCGTGTTGTACCGGATGCGAGAGCCCAAAGAGAACGAGGAATTGGCGCTTACCCAAGGTTGAGGCAGTGCCGGCGGGCCGACCACTCATTCAGTATCGCGACCCTGACGGCAGACCGGTTCGCGAAGTCAGCAGGAGGAACTCATGACCGTGGCACAAGCAACACTCAGCTCACAACGTCGAGCAAGGACGATGGGTATTTTCTTCTGTCTGGTGTCGCTCTCCATCTTGCTTCTCTTCATGCCGAGCACACAGCCGGGAGAGGTCACCACCTTCGTCTTTGCCGAGCGCAACAATGACGCGTTCACTATTGCCGATCTGACGTTTTCCACCCGCGTTAGCCTGTACGTGATGGCTCTCGTGGCTATCCTTGCCGGTGGCTGGCAGCTTACCAAGGGGTTCGAGCGCGTGAATGCCGTTCTGGGCCTCGTGGTTGGGGCATTTGTGTTGGCGTTCCTGGCCTGGGCCGCGCGTGGCCAGTCGATGAATATGACCGGGATGATCAAGTCGTCGCTGCTGAGAGCGATACCGATCACGCTGGCTGCGCTGAGCGGTGTGATGTGTGAGCGGTGTGGGGTGGTCAATATCGGGATCGAGGGGATGATGCTGGCGGGAGCGTTCCTGGCTGCTCTGTTTGGGAGCATCACAGACAGTGTCTGGCTGGGGCTTCTGGCGGCGATGGTCGGCGGCGGGCTGATGGCTGCGTTGTTGGCTGTTCTGGCCATTCGCTACAAGGTTGACCAGATCATCGCGGGCACGGCGATCAATATCTTGGCAACGGGACTGACAAGCTATCTCAGCTCCCGGTACCTGCAGAAGTACGCGGAGCTAAACAGCCCGGCGACCTTCTCACCCATACCTCTTCCCGGACTATCGAAGATCCCGATCGTTGGCCCGGCGATCTTCAACCACACGCTGCCGGTCTATCTTACGCTGATTCTGGTCGTCGCCATCCAGATTATGCTCTACTACACGCGCTGGGGCCTTCGAACGCGTGCGGTCGGCGAGCATCCTCGCGCCGCTGACACTTTGGGCATTAACGTGTTCCTCATGCGCTACACAAATGTGATACTGGGCGGACTGGTTGCCGGGTTGGGGGGCGCCTATCTGGTGCTCAGCTCCGTGGCGCGCTTTGATGAGTTGATGACGGCTGGAAAGGGTTTCATCGGTATGGCAGCTATGATCTTCGGCAAGTGGAATCCCGTCGGCGCCTTTGGCTCCTCGCTCATCTTTGGGTTTGCGGACTCCTTGCAGACGAAGTTGGCGATCTTGGCTGTGCCGATTCCCTCGCAGTTCCTGCTGATGGCACCCTATCTCGTGACAATAGTTGCCCTCGCCGGCGTTGTGGGCCGGTCTCGGCCCCCGGCTGCTGACGGTATCCCTTACGAGAAGGACTGAGCTGCAGGCAATTGGGATCGTTGATGGCTGCCCGGCACTTCACGCGTTGAGGTGCCGGGCAGTTGCTTTCAGTTGGATGAGCAGACGGCGGTGCGTATGTGGCCCGATGATTTTGTGATGCGGATGCGGGGATGGCTTGGGGGTGAAACCGAGGCATTCTTTGCTGCCCTCTCGAGGAGAGATTACGGGATCCGTCTCAACCCGCTGCGCGGTGCTCTTGAAGATCTCAGAATCAAGCTCCCCTGGGCCACCGAGCCGGTGCCCTGGTGTCCGGCCGGGCGCTGGCTGGATCCCGCGCGAGCGGGTACCGGCCCCAGCATCGTCGACCTACCATTGGGTGCGTACCCCTACCACACGGCGGGCGTCTACTACGTTCAGGATCCCAGCGCTATGGCGGCAGCGGTGCTTCTCGATCCCCAGCCGGGGGAGTGGGTGCTGGATCTAGCTGCGGCGCCCGGGAGCAAGGCGACGCACATGGCGGCGCGGATGAAGGGGGAGGGTGTCCTGGTCGCCAATGAGGTCTCGCGTCGCCGTACATCTGTGCTGGCCATGAATCTGGAGCGGATGGGAGTGACCAACGCCCTGGTGACCAACGTCTATCCCGATAAGCTGGCCGAAGCCTGGCCCGGCCTATTTGATGCGATGTTGGTGGATGCACCGTGTTCCGGAGAGGGCATGTTCTCTCGCGACCGTCATGCGCTGGGCGATTGGAGTCTGAAGAGTGTGCGGGCGTACGCGGCCAAACAGCGGCACATGCTCGATCAGTCAGCTCCGCTTGTCCGGCCCGGTGGACGTATCCTCTACGGTACCTGCACGTTTTCTCCTGAGGAGAATGAGGGTGTCATCGCCGCCTTTCTCGGCAATCACCCGGAGTTCGATCTGCTGGATCTTCCGGCTGTGCCGGGCCTGAACCGCGGTCGCCCGGAATGGATCGGCGCGCCGGACGATCTGCGGAGAACGGGGCGGTTCTGGCCTCATACGGGGCCCGGTCACGGCCACTTCTATGCCCTGCTGCGGCGCACGGGTGAGGCCCCGCAGGATCTGCCCGCCCGCTGGATGGACCAGGAGATTCCGGGACGGATCCTCGAACTCTACCGGCGAACCCTAGGAGACACGCTGGTGGTTGACCCGCCCGAGGAAGGATTGATGCTGTCGAGGGACGATCATCTCTACATCACGCCGATGGAGCCGGCGCTGTGGTCGGGTATGCCGGTATTGCGCCCGGGGTGGTGGGTGGCATCCCTGCGTCACAATAAGATCCTCCCGGACCATGCACTGGCCATGGCCCTGGCGCCCGACTCCGTGACGGCTTCCGTGAGTCTGGCGGTTGATGATCAGCGGCTGCAGCGATATCTCGACGGCAGTCTCTGGCCGGATCGTGGGGCCCCCGGCTTTGTGCTGGTGACCGTGGATGGGTTCCCCCTGGGGTGGGCCAAGCGCGGTGGAGGGAAGCTGCGCAGCCGCTATCCGGTGCATCTACGCCGACTGCGTGCGCTCTAGCAATGTCTGCTGCCCGGATCCTGCCCCTTCTTCTGCCGAACGGAGACCGTGTGCACGGACGGGGATCTGCCCACCGCCGGCCATCGAGCGACGGCCGCCAAGATGGCCGCGGCCCGATCTGCAGCTGAGAAGATAGCCCCGACTCAATGGCTACCGGCGTTTGATGAGCACGGACAGCGCGACGAGTGCACCGGGGATCAGGATGACGGCGTCGGGCACGGTCTCCGCTAGCCCCAGAATCTGCACGGCCCAGTAGGCCAGCCCGCTGACCAACACGCCAATCACCAAGCTGATGATGAGGCGTAGCACGCTCTTGACGAGGCCCATGACGGCGGCGAGCGCCACCACGATCACGACGCCAACGAGAATTGTGATCCAGTTCATTGATAGTTCCAGTGATGTAACTTAGCTGATGGTCAGCCGTTGTCTTCGTCGCCGCCAAGGATAACACGGCGCTTGCGGCCCGCGCTGACCTGCGGCTCCACAAGTCCCATCTTCTCCATCTGCTCCATCAACCGTGCCGCGCGTGGGTAACTGATGCGCAGGTGCCGCTGTATGCCGGATGTGGAGACTTTCCCGCTGCTCTTGGCGTAGGTGATCGCCTGCTCTAGCAGATCGGCATCCTCTCCCAGGCCCTCGAGACGCCATTGGATTGGGCTCCCTGGCTCGGCAAGGAGTTCCCAAGGTGCCTTTGCCGGGGTTGCGCCGGCTTCCTTCTGCCAGAATCTGATGACGGCTTCGAGTTCGTCCTCGGAGATGTGGCACCCCTGTATACGCATCGGCGCGGACGCATCCGGCGGCAGGAAGAGCATATCTCCCCGGCCCAGCAGGGATTCGGCGCCCGGTGTGTCGATGATGACGCGTGAATCGACGCTGCTCGCCGTGGCAAAGCTGATCCGTGCGGGAAAGTTCGCCTTGATGAGCCCCGTCACCACGTCGGTGCTGGGACGCTGTGTCGCCATCACCAGATGGATGCCGGTAGCACGAGCCATCTGCGCGATCCGGGTCAACGTGCGCTCCGTCTCCTCCGCTTCCGACATCATCATATCCGCAAGTTCGTCGATAAGGACAACGATGCGGGGCAGCGGCTTCTGTTCCTCATCGGTGGAGGACTTGCGGCGTGCCAGTTTGGCGTTGTAGTCGTCCAGGTTGCGTGCCACGGATTTGGCAAACAGCTTGTAGCGTTCGTCCATCTCGTGAGCGACCCAGCGCAGGACGCGGAGGCCGCTCTCCACATCGGTCTCTGCGCTTCCCAGTAGGTGGGGCAGCCCGTTGAGGCGGCTGAGTTCAACGATCTTGGGATCGATGGCGATCAGGCGTAGGTCATCGGGCGAATTGTGCATCACCAGGCTAGCTGCCAGCGCTTTGACGAAGATCGACTTACCGCTGCCCGTCGTGCCCGCTACCAGGAGATGGGGCATCCGTGAGAGGTCGGCGACGATGGGAGCACCGGCCACATCGAGCCCTATGGCAAAGCAGAGCGGCTTGCCGCACTTGTGGAAGGCTTCGCTCTCCAGCACGGCTCGCAGACCGACCAGGCTGGTTGCCGCGTTGGGTACCTCAATGCCAACCACCGCACGCCCGGGGACCGGCGCCTGGACGCGCAGCGAGCGTGCCGCCAGAGCCAGGGCCAGGTCATCGGACAGGGATGCGATCTGGCTGACGCGCACTTTGCGTTGGCGCGCGCCGTCGGGTCCGCGGTTGATATAGCCCGGTGAGACGCCAAACTGAGTTACAGTAGGGCCGGGGCGCACTTCTGTTACCTCGGCGGGGACACCGAACTGCTCCAGCGTCTCTTCAATTACGCGGCTCTTGCGCTCAATCTCCTGGGGGTTCATCCCCGCGGTCTGGGTCTCCTTGAACAGGGTCAGCGGGCAGAGATTCATAGCGGACCCAGACCGGCGGCGCTTTGAGATCTGTTGGAGTTGGTGAATCTTGGGCTTGGATTTTGTGTCTCGGCCACGGCCAACTCGGCGTGTTGCCTTGGGTATCCGCATCGGAGATCGGTTGATGCGGGAGACGGCAACAGAGGTCGAGGTCTGACTCCCGAACGCTGGTGCTTTGCGCGCAGCTTGACGCGCAGCGCGCCGCGAGGCACGCTCAGCTTGCCACGCCTGCCCTACCTCCGATATGCGGTGTCCGAAGATCTGGAGATCCTTGCGCGTGAAGTCGAAAGCCAGGGCGATGCCCACGACGACGATCAGGGCCATGAAGATCCCCGTGATAAGCGGGCCGAAATAGTCGCTGAAGAAGAGATAGAGTGCCCATCCGATGATGCCGCCCCCTTTTCCGGACTCGACCAGTTTCCAGCTATGCTGGCTGATCAGCGAGTAGGTGAGGGTTTGCAGGCCAATCAGGGCCAATTCGAACCCCAGGACAGGTCGCCAGCGCCAGGCAGTGACACGGTGCACCAGGTGGCGCAGCCAGAGCAACCCAAGGGCTGTGATCGAAGCCGCGACGGGATACGCTGCCCAGCCGAAGGCGAAGACCAGGGCGCGGATCCAGGCGCCGATGAGTTCCCCAGAGTTGACGCCGGGGATGAGGGCGATGAATGTGACGATACCGAGCCCGATCAGCATAAGCGCCAGTATCTGTTGCCCGGCAGGACCTGCGAGCCATGCAAGCAGCGCCTGCGCGAGCTTCTGGAGCCAAGAAGTTGAGCTCTTGGGCTTGGCTGCAGCGGCGCCGCGTCGACGTGCGGTGCTGCTGCGCGGGCGGGCCATACCGTGAGACTTACGCGGTGGCATAGGGCTTGGTGGTTGATGTCATACTAAGAGCAATCCGGTGCTCTGCGGGGGTGATGTCGGCAATCCGCACGGTGATCGGCTCGCCGGGCGTGTATATTGCATAGAGATCCTCGGCGCACGAAGCTTCACGCAACTCCGAGATATGGAGAAGCCCCTCAATGCCCACCATAAGCTCCACGAACACCCCGAACCGTTCCACGCTGGCAATCGAGCCGGTGACAACGTCGCCCGGTCTGAAGTGGGACTCCACTGTGGCCCAGGGATTGGGCTTGAGGCGCTTCAGACTTAGCCCGACCCTTTGATGTTCCAGGTCGATGTTGAGGATCTTGACCTTGACCTTGTCACCCGGTGTGACGAAGTCTTGAGAGCGGCGGACCCGCCCCCACGAGATCTCTGAGATGTGAACCATACCCTCCATAGGCCCGATATCCACGAAGGCACCAAAGGGGCGCACGCTAGTGATGGTGCCTTCGCAGGTATTGCCGATACACAGCCAATCGGGCCATTCGGGTTCAGCGATTTTGCACTCAGCGACCAGACGCTCGGAGAGCAGGATCCGGTTCCTCGCCGGCTCGACCTCGATCGGGCAGAGACGCAGGGTCTTGTTGAGGTACTCGACGAACCGCGCTTCTCGCGCATCGGGATCGGCTGGGAACGGATAGGCGACGAGGTGAGAGGCCGGCACAAAGCACTCAAGGCCCTTCCAATGTGCGATGAGCCCTCCCCGGTTGAAGTCATCGATAACCAGGTCTATGGGCGTGTGGCGCCGTTCCAGCTCGCCGGCTTCTTCCCAGACCTCCAGGGAAATCGTGGGGGCCTCAACCCATTCCCACGCTTGTTGTGATGCGCTGTAGCTTACCGGGCCTTCAGCCAGCAGTGCTTGCCAGTAAAGCTCGCACGGGGGGCAGTATGGGGGGACATAGTGCTCCATTCAGCCACTCCTTAGGCTAACAACACCCACAACCCAGGTGCTATCCCGGTCGTGCTATGGTGAGGTATCAGCATCTTTCTCCATCTCAACCAGGATGTCGGCCAGGTTCTCGATGGCCACACGTTGTTTGCGATAGAGATCGGATTCACTGACGGCAAGGCGCACAGCAACTTGCCGCACCTTCTGGCCTCGAAGAAACTTCATTTCTAGGATATTGTATAACAACCACTCCGGTGCTGTCAACTTGCGCTCGCCATCGGGCCTCAAACGTTCAATTGCGTCGGCCAGAACTACGCGCAAGCCTTTGACAACGTTGCCATCATGGTCTTCCGCGGTCTGCCGGACCACCGCTAGTTCAAGAAGTGGGTTCTCCGTTAGCCGCGGTCCCCCCCAGTAGTGGGCCAGCGCATCGTGAACCCATTGAGGCAACTCGGGCGACTGAACCAGGGTGAAACCGACGACCGAGTCGCTATCATAGCGCAGCATCCCACCCCGCATCTGGATGTCTCTCAGTTCAGGAAGCAGCGGCGTGAAGGCATCGAAGACCACCTGCTGTAGCTGGCGATCCGCCAGCGCAGCAGAGGCTTGGCGCAGGAACTCATCCAAGAGCTGTCTCTGTTCGGTCTCCAGGGGGGGAGTGTTTTCGGGAGCATTGAGGCCGATCAGACCCAGGAGGTCGGCCCCACTCTTGCCGCGCAGGGGGATTATCCAGAAGCTGTTCCAGCGCAAGAACACGTCCTGGTCCTTGGCATGGGTCACTTGCGCAAATGGGAGTTGGGCGATCTCATCTTGTGACATAGAAAGGTCACACCAGATCTCCCACCGGAGCTCTCCCTCTTCCAGAATTGCCAGAAAGCCGCCACTACTGCGCATCAGTTCGCAGACAGCGGCGAGTACGTTCTCCAGAAACTGTTTCACGTCGGCAGTCGTCAACAGGCGTTGGCTCAGTTCCTGCACCTGTGTGACTTCGGCCGCGCCATCACGGTAGAGCATCAGGTCGATGACCGGCTTGGCGAGCCCGATGCCCAATTGCGACAGAATGATGGCAATGGCCAGGGCGACCAGCGAGAGTGTATACTGCCCCAATCCCAGGAGAGGTTCCAGGGTAAGGCCTACCCCAAAGGCTACCAGAGCCAAGATGGCAGTGACGGGACCTCGCAGGAGGTATCGTACCATGCGGTGTTTGATGACGCGATCTGGCATGAGGGTGTTGATAAAGGCGACACTGTAGGCCACCAGGGCCAGCATAGCGCCGACTGCGATGTTACCCAGGATCAGGAAGGTGTGGAGGATCCCACTGGACACGCCTGCCGGCCACCCGGCCAGGAGCAGATAGGGAAAGACGCCCATAGCCGGTGCAACGAAGCCGATGGAGAGATAGGCCATACGGCGGCGGGCGGTCCGCGTGTGGCAGCGCCTGCGGGCATGGAGCGTCTCTCTGAATCCCCATAGGGCCACGATGGCGAAGAGCGCCGCAAAGGGGTAGAAGAGCGGGCCGGGCTGCAGATGGTAGGCTCCGGCTGCGAGAACGCCGCTGCGCACCACGAGATCGGTATAGAGCGCCAAGGCAGCAATCAAGGTGCTCAGGCTGAAGCTCGTCGGACGCAGCCACGTGGGGGATCGATCCCGGAGAACGGACCGATGGATTGCCCGTACGAACTCCAAGTAGAGGGGGGGCGTGAAGGCGATGCCCAACCACTGCAGGCGCAGGAGACTCTCGGCGTTGTCCGGCCCGATGAAGTTGGTGAGCAGCAGATCCATCAGGTAGACCACAACGACACAGCCCAGCAGGCCAGTGAACGTCTGGGCTACGCGGCTTCTGCGGTTGTAGGCAACCAGATAGAGTGCCAGCGCGAGCGCCGTGGCACCCAGACCGGCGGTGAGTACGTCGTTCGCCCGGTCAATGAAGTGTAGCCAGTCCATGAGCTTCCCCTAGTTATACCGACCGGATCGCACTGGGTCCGATGGGATCGGGTGCGGACCTCGCGGCTGCGGAAGCCGGCGGCTGAAGACGCCGGCGGCTACCGCACCCGCTGGCGGAAGAACAGGGCGACCTCCTGCC
>CBFCZM010000045.1:0-11315 GCA_965602565.1 uncultured Anaerolineae bacterium | reverse complement strand
TTCGGGACCTGTCACCGCGGAGCCGAAATTGAGGAAGACGCCGCCCTCCAGCTCCGCAACGGAGCCGGCGAAGGTCAGGAAATCCCTTCCGCTGGCGGTGCCCAGGACGGTGAAGTCGGCGGTGGGGTGCTGGTGGATGATGTCGGTGCCGACCGTCGCGTGGATCGTGGCCGGGATCCCCAGCCGGTAGGCGTTCCACAGGACGTTGACCTCGCGGTGCGGGAAGCGCTCGGGGTGGCGATCGATGAAGCGTGCGATGGATGCGCCGTAGCCCAATCCATCGCGGGCTCCCTCGCGCAGTGCCTGGAACATATAACGACCGGTTTCGTCGGCCATCCCAAAGGTGCCGTCCTCCAGGCTGGTGGCGACATCCTCGCTGGTCTCGCCGATCAGGGCCAGCTCGAAGTCGTGGATGGAAACGGCGCCGTTGCCCGCCACGTGGGTGATGATACCGCGCGCCAGCAGGTCGATCAGGAGGCGCGACAGGCCGCTCTTGATCACATGGGCGCCCATCATCCAGATCACAGGGCGCCCAGCTTGGCGGGCGGCGGCGATAGCGCCGACCACGGCGTCCAGTTCGCCGGACGCGAAGCCCGGCGCGGGGGCAGCGGGGTCGACGAGGGAAGCCAGGGTCACCAGGTTGGGCCGCTGGGCGATGGGGTAGGCCGTCACTTGGGTGAGGTCAATCTCATGCATAGACAGTCCTTTGCGGCCCCGCGCCTTGGCGTGAGCGCTCTCGGTGGCTCCAGTGTTTGGTGCTTTCTAGTGTAGTCCGGATGGCGAAATGCGCGAGAAACGCAAGCAGTGGTGCCCACCCAGGCCTTGGCAGAGCCCGCTTGGCAGGCAGCCGACTGCGATGGGTGTGACGATCCCGCCGATCACGTGCATATTTCCTTGGGTGCTGTGACCTGGCCTAGTGACGGTTCTCCGGTTTGTCCCCGGAGTGTATAATGCCTCCATTGGATCGCCCTGCACAGGGAGGCACTATGCGCGTCATTGATCTGAGTCATCCAATCACCGCCGATATGCCCGTCTATCCGGGCGATCCGCTGCCGTCCCTTGATGTGGCTTCGACGCTGGAAGGGATCGGTTATGTCACAAGGAGGATCGCCATCGGCTCGCACATGGGAACGCATATGGATGCACCGGCACACATGATCGCGGGGGGGCGGACACTGGACGCCTATCCCGTTGGTCATTTCATCGGCGCTGCGGTAGCGCTGGATCTGAAGGCGCGCGCCGCACGCACGATCGAGCGGGCGGCGCTGCTACCGCACCAGGCGATTATTGCGGGTAACGACTTCCTCCTGCTCAACACCGGTTGGTATGACTATTGGGGCGAGGACCGTTATTTCGTCGACTACCCTGTGTTGTCCGTGGATGCTGCCCTGTGGCTGGCAGGCCTGGGGTTGAGGGGTGTCGGCGTTGACACCGCTTCCGTCGATGGCGGCAATGCGACGGAGTATGCCATACATCACGCCTTTCTGAGTCGCGATATGGTCATTGTCGAGAATCTCACGAATCTTGCGGCGCTGCCGCCCGATGCCGGCTTCACCTTCGTGGCATTCCCACTGTGCATCGATCAAGCGGATGGATCTCCGGTCCGGGCTGTGGGAATCTTTCCCTGAAACGGGGACTTCGTTTGTGTTCTCCCCCGCGGGGGGAAAAGCAGAGCGGCTAGCGGTACTGTGGTCCGATCTGTGTCCCGCCCCTCGCGGGGAAGAGAGCCGAGTGCCGGCTTCGCCAAGCTGCCAGGTCTCTGGGGTATACACCCTCAATTGACACTGACCGCTTCTGCCGCTAGCATGGCAACGTGTGTCCAGCCCGCGCCCGTGAGGTGTTCTTCTATGAATCGTGAGCTACCTGTTCTTGTGCCCCCCGGTGAGTGCGAAGCCTTTGCTGAGATGCGCTTCCGCCATCCATTCTGGCGTTACCAACGGATGATCTTGGAGGTGGTGGCGCGCAAGTCAGGTGAGCGGATGGCTACAACCGCGCCCGAATCGCCGCAGAACACCTTCCACATTGTAGCGCCGCCCGGATCGGGCAAGACGATTGTCGGCCTGGAGTTGGTGCGGCGATTCGGTCGTCCGGCCGTGATCTTCTCTCCCACGACGACTATCCAGGGGCAGTGGCAGGAGAGGCTTGATCTCTTTGTCGATGGTGAGAGGAGCTCCGATTGGATCTCAGAGCATAGCAGTCTGGATCCCGGGCGCTTGACCGAGATCAATGCTTTGACCTATCAGGTGCTGTCGACGCCGGGAGAGAACCTGGCCTTTGTCGAGCGGATTGCGGTGGAGCGGTGGGTGGACGATCTGGTCTCCAGCGACCAGGTGCGGACGGAGACAGAAGCGCGGGACCGCGTTACGGCGCTCCGGGAGAGCAATCCTAAGATGTACCGCCGGGAGGTGGCCAAGCGCTACAGGCGCGTCAAGCGTGAGTTCCTTCAGCGGGGCGATGTGGATGGCCGCCGTTTCCTGCACCCCAATGCCCGGGACCTGATCGATCGCATTGTGGAGATGGGTGTGGGGACCGTGATACTGGATGAGTGCCATCACCTTCTCGATTACTGGGCCTTCATCCTGCGCACGCTGATCTCAGAGCTCAGGCAGGCTGCGGCCGAGGACCCTGAGCTTGAGGTGCGCGTCGTGGGCCTTACGGCGACGCTGCCGAGCGCCACCAGCAGGATCGCGTACGAGAACTACACCTCTCTGTTGGAGGATGTGGATTTCGAGGTGCCGACGCCGGCGGTGGTCAAGGAGGGCAATCTGGCGCCCTACCGGGACCTGGTGTACTTCTGCCAACCCTCGCCGCGGGAACACCGATATCTGCGCACCATACAGGAGCAGTTCGAAGGTGCGTTGACGCAGATCACGCGTACGCCGGCGTTTCAGAGGTGGCTGTGGCGGACCATCGTCGAGCGATTCCCGGACGAGGGTGGCGGAGATGCCTATCCCGAGCCGGAGCCCTTTGAGCGGTTCTTCAACCGTGAGCCGGCGCTCTGTGTGGCCGGCGTCAAGTTCCTGCTCTCCGAGGGGCGCGACCTGCCCGCGGATGTGGCGGTCATTGAGGAGATGCAGGCGGCGCTCACTGTGGACGACTGGTTGACGCTGTTGGAGACCTTTGGCCTGCGGGTGCTCAAGGTGAGTGCCGCCGAGGCAGATCACGCGCTCTACCGGGAACTGCGCAAGGTGCTGCTGACCTTTGGGATCACGCTGACCGAACGCGGGGCGCGTCATCAGCGCTCTCCGGGCGAGCTCGTGCTGACGCTCTCAGAGTCCAAGGACCGCGCCACGGCCGAGATCCTGCGGGCTGAAGCGAAGGAGATAGGCCCGCGGCTGCGGGCTGTGGTGCTGACGGACTTCGAACGGATGAGCGCACGCAGCCGCCACCTCAAGGACATCCTTGATCCGGATGCCGGAAGTGCCGTGCGAGTCTTCCGCCACCTCATCGCTGATGCGGGGACGAATGCCCTGGATCCCATTCTGGTTACAGGCGGTGTCGTGTTGGTCGATGCCGACAATCGGGAGTTGCTCGAAACAGGTATCCGCAGGTGGATGGCTGAGACACAGGCCACGTTTGATTGGATGTGGCAGCCGACCGACGATCCGCGGGTGCTGAAGTTCACCGGCAGTGGCAAAGGTTGGGGATCGCGCGTCTACGTCTCGCTGATCACCGATCTCTTCGAGCAGGGCATCACGCGTTGCCTGGTGGGGACACGTGGGCTCTTCGGTGAGGGATGGGATGCGCTCTCGCTGAACACGTTGATCAACCTCACTGCGGTCACCACGAGCACCGGTGTGCGCCAGATCCGCGGGCGCAGCCTACGCCTGGATCCGGCCTGGCCCGAGAAGGTGGCCCACAATTGGGATGTTGTCTGCTACAGCCGCAGGTTTGACAAAGGCGACATCGATGTGAGGCGGCTGGTAGGGCGGCACGCGCACACGTGGGGCATCGTCATCCGGCACGGGTACGAGGATCTCGCGACGGCCGCTGCGCAGGCGATCGCAGGGCTGGTGGTCGATGTGTCGCTGCAGGGGCAGATCGTGCGCGGAGTGGGACACGTGGACCTGGAGCTGGCACAGGAGCTGGCTTTCCGGCCCTTCAAGCAAGTCAACTTCGAGAAGTACACACAGCGGATGTTGCGGGCCGTGCGCCGGCGGGATAAGGTGCGCGACCTGTGGCGCGTGGGAGACGCGTACTCGAACTTCATCTACAGCGCAACGCAGCTGCAGGCTGAGGACCTCAAGTTCCGCACGGTTCATACCGTCCAGACCTCACTCAGGACGATGGTGTGGCGGCTCCTGGTAAGCCTGGTGAGCGTTGCGTTGGGAATCTGGGCCATGGGATTGCGCGAACTTGCCGGCACACTCGGCACATCCTTCTTTGTCGCGGGGTTGGCAGCCATCGTCATTGTCGGCGTCTTGGTCTCCCTAATCGTGAATGCGCGGGCGATCTGGAAGGTGTTCCGCGCTACGTTTGTGGAGCTGCCCGCCGATGCCGTGTTGTTGGACATTGGGCGCGCGCTGTTGGCCGCGCTGCGCGATGCTGGGTTGGTGAGCCGGAGCCTCGATGACAAGTATGTCCGCGTGGCGGAGACAGCGACCGGGGGCTACCAGGTGTTCCTGGACTACGCCTCGCCGGAGGATTCCGCGCTCTTCGCTCGCGCTTACCGTGAGCTACTGGGGCCGGTGGGCGATGCCCGCTACCTCATCGAGCGCGACAGCGCAAGTTTGCGCAACTTGATCTACCGCCCGCTGTGGCTGCTGGTCCGTACAGTGCTTGGATTGGGGGCTGAGCTGCGGGCCTACCATCGTGTCCCCGATGTGCTCGCGACGCGCCGGGAGAGGGCCGAGAGCCTGTCGAAGCATTGGCATCACTATGTGGGCGGCGGCCGCTTGGTCTATACCCGCAGCGGCGAAGGCCGCCAGATCCTGCTGAAAGCGCGCAGCCAGCGCCGCCATCGCCCGCGCCAGATGGCGTTTGAGCTGTGGACGTAGGCGGCGACAGGATCCTACGCTGCTCAGTCTTGTTGACCAGTTGGGCTGCTCTATCCGCTACCCATGATATGGTGCCAGAGGCCTGGGTGCGCCTGCCGCCACTGGATCCCTGGCCGGGCTCAGGATGACAGCTCGCTTGCCCAGAACGGCGCCAGTCCGAATGGGCGTGCCGATCCTGATCGCGCAAGTGCCGATTGACTAATGTCCCGCTCTACTTATACTGCCTCCAAATCCCCAGGACTGCGAGGTGGCCATGGCACAAACGCTTTCCCGCCGCACCAAGATCCTGTACGGTTCGGGTGATATTGGCTTCAGTCTGACCTCCACAATCATCGGCGCCTATCTGGCGATCTTCCTGACCGATGTTGTGGGCCTTTCCCCCGGTCTTGCCGCCATCTCGATCCTGATTGGCAAGAGCTGGGACTGGATCAATGACCCGATCATTGGCCACATCTCCGATCGCACGCGGACACGCTGGGGCCGCCGCCGGCCGTTTCTGCTGTTCGGGCCGTTGCCTTTTGCCCTCGCCTTTGCATTGCTCTGGTGGCGTCCGCCGTTTGAGGCCCCTGCCGCCCTCGTCGCCTACTATGCCGCTGCCTATGTGATCTTCGACGCCGCGGCGACCTTTGTCTATATGCCCTACTTTGCCTTGACCCCGGAGCTGACCTCGGACTACGACGAGCGTACGTCGCTCACAACGTACCGGATGGCGTTTTCGATCCTGGGCAGTCTGATATCGTTCACGCTTCCGCTGCTGATCGTGGGGAGCTTTGAGCCAGCCAACGCCCCGAAGGTGCTGACGATGGGAGTGCTCTTCGGTATCGTCTCCGCGCTGCCCTTGTTGCTGGTCTTCTTCGGCACGCGGGAGCGTGAGGAACACGTGGCCCTTGAGCAACCGAGCCTGCGCGAGTCCCTGAGATCTGTCCGCGACAACAAGCCGTTCCTTTTCGGCCTGGCACTCTTCTTGATGGCGTGGATCTCCGTTGGCATTGTGCAGGCCATCCTGCTCTTCTACATCAAGTACTGGCTAGGACGCGGCTCAGACAGTGACTTGATCATGGCTGTGATCTTCGTCACGGCGATGTTTGCCTTGCCGATCTGGGAGGTCGTCTCCAGGCGGTGGAGCAAGGTGTGGGCCTACATCATTGGCGTGGCGTTCTGGGCCGCGGTGCAGATCGTCTTGGTCCTGGTGAGTCCGACCACTGGTCTGGCGCCCATCCTGGCGCTCTGTGTTCTGGCCGGCATTGGCGTGGCGGCTGTGCACGTGTTGCCGTGGGCGATGATCCCCGACGCCATAGAGTACGATGAGTGGCGCACCGGTGAGCGGCACGAGGGCATGTACTACAGCCTGACGACGCTGGTGACCAAAGTAGCGACCTCGATCGCGATCCCGCTGGTGCTCTTGGTGCTGGAGTTCACCGGCTACGTACCCAACTCGATGCAGCAGCCGCCCTCTGCGTTGATGGGACTGCGCATTGTGATGGGGCCGATCCCGGCAGTGCTGCTCTGCCTCGGCATTGTGATCGCCCTTCGCTATCCGCTCGACCGGAAGGCGTACGAACGGATTCTGTCCGAGCTTGAGACGCGGCGCGCGGACGCGGAGTGAGCTAGATGCTGGATGTCTGTATCCTGTCATTCGCCTTTCCGCCTTCGCGCATCTCCGAGGTGGTAACATGACAGATGTGATTGACGTTCGATCTGTGCGCAGTGCCCGGGAACGACGTGCCTTCCTGACTTTCCCCTGGCGCATCTACAAGGATGATCCGCTGTGGGTGCCGCCGCTCCTGAGAGATCGTGCTGAGGCGATTGATCCAACTCGCGGGGATTTCTTCAAGCGTGGGGAGGCCGAGTGCTTTGTCGCCTGGCGCGATGGGAGGCCTGTCGGCACGATCTGTGCCGGTGAGGATCGCTTCACCAATGAACAGCGTGGTACGCGAGAATGCGTTTTCGGTTTCTTCGACTACGTTGATGATGATGCTGTCGCCGCCGCGTTGGTCAACCGTGTGATTGCGTGGGCCAAACCTCGGGGGCTGGATGCCCTGTTTGGTCCGTTCAACCTGGACTACGAGAACGGCTACGGCGTGCTGCTGGAGGGCCGGGATCGGCCGCCGACGCTGCTATGCGGTCATACGCCGCCGTATTACCGCGACTTCATGGACCGCTTTGGTTTCTCGCCGGCCAGGGGTGACAATATCGCCATGGCGGCGGACATCGCCGAAGAGACGCCGGCATACCAGCGGATCGCGCGCCTGGCGAAGAGCGTGCGCCGGCGTCGCAACATCGTCATCCGCACCCCGGATCTCGATCGTTGGGACGATGAAGTCGATCGGGTCCATCATCTGCTGAACACCGCGCTGGTGCATTTGCCCGACAATATCGCATGGCACCGATCGGCTGTGGAGGCGCTCGTCGCTCCGTTTCGCACGATCGCGGACATGGACTTGATCCTCTTCGCTGACGTTGATGGGGAAACGGTGGGCTTCTTGCCCGGCGTGCCAAATCTGAACGAGATCCTGATCCACGCCAATGGCCTGCGCTACCCGTGGGACTACCTCAGGGTGCTGAAGTACAAGAACCGCCAACCCAAGTGTCTGGCAATCAAGAGTGTGCTCATCCTGCCCGAGTATTGGGGCACGGGCGTGGCTGCCGTGTTGGGCGCCGAGATGATCAAGAGGGCCCGTGCCAAGGGCTATACCTGGTGCGATCTCTCGATCACGTCGGAGGACAACCCGCAGACGCCTCTGATCGGCGAGCACATTGGGGCGAAGGTGTACAAACGTTGGCGCGTGTACCGGCTGCGGGTGGGGGAGTAGGGAGGGAGAGCGAGAGAGCGAGAAAGCGAATGGGAGAATGGAGAATCAGCGAATGCGAGGTACGAGAAGGCGAAAAGGCGAGAAAGTGGGCTTCCACCGATGAGATAGCAGTTGTCACATAGCGTGGGCTGGGGCGAAGCGCCACGCCCCCGCAAGCTCTGCGCTGCGCGTCTCACTACATTGGCATCCAACACCCACCATCCACCATCCAACGTCTGGCATCTAGTTTCCCCTCTTGACATTGTCTATAATTTATGCTATTCTTTGTTTATAAATAGCCAATATCAGCAATGACTTCACAGGAGACATTACGATGTTCAGCAAGGCAGTTCAGGACGCGATGAACGAACAGATCAAGAATGAGTTGTACTCAGCCTATCTGTATCTTGCGATGGCTGCGCACTTCGAGGCAGCGGATTTCGCTGGGTTTGCCCGCTGGATGCGCGCGCAGGCTGGGGAAGAGCAGGAGCACGCGATGAAGTTCTTTGACTTCATCAGTGAGCGCGGTGGTCGTGTGGTGTTGCAGACGATTGATGCGCCGCCGGCGGACTTCGGATCGCATCTCAGTGTCTTCGAGCAGACGCTGGCCCACGAGCAGTCGGTGACGGGCATGATCAACACCCTGTACGCGTTGGCTCTGGAGGAAGACGACTACGCCAGCCAGGTTTTCCTCCAGTGGTACATCAAGGAGCAAGTCGAGGAGGAGGCGAGCGCCGCTCACATTCTGGCGCAGCTCAAGCTGGTTGATGGCAAGGCCCAGGGATTGCTGATGTTGGATTCGGTCTTGGGACGCCGGGGCGGCTAGGCCGATCACATGACAGGGTGATTCCGGCGCATAGCGCGAAGCTAGGTGCTTGGGTAACACGTATGTCGAGGATCCGGGTTCATTCGGATCCTCGTTTTCTGTTGTGTCATCTGCGATGGTCGGGCGCACTCACTCTTCTCTTCAGTGCGAGCTTCGGTTCTGGTGAACCACGGCGTATTCCGCTGGGGTCGGCAGATTGGGAGGCCTGTGGATGGATGACGACGACCCAGTCCGGACCGTGAGCCTCTTCACCGGACTGAAAGACAAGGCAGGCCAGCCGAATGACACCGGAACGCCCCAACGTCGTCCTTATCTTCTCCGACCAACAGCACTGGCGTGCCTGGGGTGGGGAAGATCCTTTCCTTGAGACACCGAGCCTCGATCGACTGGCGCAACAGAGCTTTGTGTTTGGCCGTTCCTTCTGCACAACCCCGCAGTGCAGTCCCAGTCGATCCTCGATGTTCACCGGCCGCTACCCCAGCGAGACGGGCGTGATGGGTAGTATCGGCGCCTAAGGTGACCCGCCCTTGCGTACCGAAACTGTGGCGACACGGTGCAGGCTCTAGCGTACACTACAGGCTATTTCGGGAGGTGGCATCTTGTGTAGCACCACAGCATATGCTATACTCCTGGTTGAGCACAGTAAGCGTCACAGTGCAACCTCTGTGCTTGCTTGTCCTCTTGTGGTCTCTGAAGCATCTCGTGCGTGTGTCGTTTCTCATTGGACTGACAAAGGAGGATGGAATGGCCGAACAGCGTAGTTACCTCGTACCAGGTCTCGATCTTGCCCAGCTTGCTCAGGAGTTGGCCAGCTTCTATCAGAATCAGGACAACGAGACCCAGGTTCTGAATGGCCCCGGCGGTGGGTACATCGTGCAGACCCGCGGGCGGACCTTCTTCAGGAAGGGCGTAGCGTTCAGTGTTACGCTCACGCAGAAGGACGAAGAGTTGACGGTTCAGACAGGTTCGGCCAAGTGGGTGACCCAGGCACTCAGCGGCGTGGTCGCCTTGATACTCTTCTGGCCACTCCTGGCGTTGCCTGCATATGTGGTGATCAAACAGCGAGAACTGCTGATTGACACCTGGGAGTTCTTGGAGCAGACCATAACCGCGAATGGTGGTTCCCGTGTGATGCCACAGGTGCCGGTGGCGGCGCCGGCCGTCGCCCCGGTCCAGGCTGCAGCCACGCCGGCAGTCTGTCCTGCTTGTGGTGAGCCAGTGCGCGCAGGCGCCAAGTTCTGCGATAAGTGCGGTGCATCAGTGACCCGACTCTGCGCGGGCTGCGGTGCGGAGCTGCGGCCGGGTGCCAAGTTCTGTGACCACTGCGGACGAGCCGTTGAGCCGGTTGTCGCGGACAGTGGAGCGGCGGCTGCAGCTCCACCGGCAACACCAGCTGCCTGAACCCCGGCAAGTCAAAAAGGAGATGGTCATGGGCAAGAATCTGTGGTTTGAACCGGCGTCGAATCAGCTTCTATTCAGTCGCTACTTGACGCAGATGGACAGCTGGCAGCAGGCCTTGGCGGATGGTGTTGTGGAACCCAGCGAGGTTGAGCAGCAGGCTTTGAGGGTGGCTGATATGCTCCGTGCTTTGGAGCCAAAGCTCAGCGTTGAGATACACGCCGAGCTGACCAACGTTTTCTATGAATGGGCGGTGCTACAGTCGATGATGACGACTCTGGAGCTGGCCGAGGAGGATGAGGGCTAGTTCAAGGCCCTTCTTGGGCCGACGTCGCGTTGCTGATGGGTTGGCGGGCTGTGGAGTTCGTGATGCCGTTTCCTGGTTTCTGCCGGGCGCGTTCCCCATTCCGGCGGGCGCCCGGCCCGGCGTGGTTGCGGACCTATGTCGCCATAGGAGCGGACCGATGCGGAAGATGCGGCTGCAGGTTCTGCGACCAGGCCGCTGGGTGAGGATCGGTGTTATCGGCACGTGCATCGGGCTCGTCCTGATGGCGATTGGCCTGGCCGTTCACACTTGGCGCATGGGCTTGCCGGCTGGGTGGCCCGCACTGGTACCTTCGGTGCTCTGTCTCTGCGGCTGCGTACTTCTGCTGTGGTTTCGGGACGAGACGGTCCGCTATCTGCGCCGCGCTCTGCTCCGGCGTGCCACGGTTTCGGGCAAGCGTGCCGCCAAGAAGGTTGTGAACGATGGGGTGGCGCAAGGACAGGTCCTGCTAACGAAGGGCGCCGAAGCGTTTTCTGATGCCGGTGTCAGGGCTCGCGAGACGGTTCAGGAAGCTGCAGATGACCTTGGCGCGGAGCTTCAGCGGGGGTGGGACCGGCTAGGTGAGCTGCGTGCACGACAAGCCCGGACGGGGCGCACATCCATAGAGGCCACGAGGTGTCCGAGTTGTGGTCGTCCGCAGCGGCCGGGCGCGCGCTTCTGCGATGCCTGCGGCGTAGCCCTGCCACGGATCTGTCCCGCTTGTGGGGCTGCGCAGCGCGTCGGGTCCGCTTTCTGCTTCCAGTGCGGCCATGCGCTTGCGCCGCCGGACCAGCCGCCGTCGCAGGTCCAGAGCCCGGCGAGCATCGCACGCCACGCGCGCTGAAGCTCCCCGAGATCCGCAGCGTAGAGCGCCGCCGTGGCCTCCGCCAGATCCCCCCGAACATAGAGCTCGCCGAACCTCTCAACACCGTAGGTCTCGATCAACCAACAGACAAACGATCCTGAAGCTGGGTAGACCAGGTTCGGATCAGCCTCGA